>NZ_JBVHHE010000029.1:0-89622 GCF_055561235.1 Kitasatospora sp. NPDC022856
CGTGCGGCAGTCATGACTGCCGCACGCCGCTCCCCGTCGTCTTCCGCCTACTGCTCTGCGCAGAGGGTCAGTTGATGTAGACGTGCGGGTTGCCCGCGACCGAGCTGTCGATCACCGGCCCGTAGGTGGCGGTGAAGTAGCCGGTGGCGAAGCAGGTGCTCGGGCCGGACACCTTGGCGAACGCCTGGGAGGCGAACCCGATGGTCTGGCCGGCGTTGTCGGTGGTGCCGGAGATGCTGCCGGGCGCGCGGTAGACGCAGGTGGTGGTACCGAGGATGGTGTTCAGCACGACCGTGGTCTGCAGCGGACCGGCCGCCGTCGGGCTGAGCGTCACGGGGTTGCCGGCCGCGTCGCTGACCGAGTTGGTGTACGGCAGGTTGTTGACCGTGATGCTCTTGACGCCGGTGACACCGATGACGTTCGCGGTGCAGGAGCTGAAGGTGTGGCTGTTGAGGCTCTCGGTGGCCACGCCCGGGGCCGCCGGGTTGCTGGTCACCGTGGCGGAGAAGGCGGAGACGGCGCACTTGATGCCGCTCGTGCCGGTGGCACTGGAGTAGAAGGTGGCGTAGCTGCCGGGGACCAGGTTGGCGGTCAGGACGTCGCCGACGGCGACGGCGGGGCCGCCGACGGAGGTGTGGGTCAGCACGGCTGAACCGGCGGCCTGGGCCGGGGTGACGGCTGCGGTCGCCAGGGCGACGGCGGCCAGGGCCGCGGCGCCGAGGGTGCGGCTGATGCGCATGAGGGTGCCTCTCTCCGTACGAGCTGGGTGGGCGAGCCCGCGGATTCGCGCTGGGATCGCGCGGCGGGAGCTGCCGCGGTGCACGCGGCAGGGTGGAGCGGAGTGGGGGTGCTGAGAACCTGCGGACACGCGTCCGGTGCCGTCGGCGGGCCCGGCGCCACGGGCCCCGCCGTCCGGCGAGGAGGTGCGGGAGGTGCGGTGGTGCGGGGGACCGCGGCGGTGCGGGCCGTGCGATGAGGTGCCTGAGTGGTGCACGTCGACGGCTGCCACCGCCGGGCATGCGTTCGCCATACTGAACAGTCGGAACGCGTGGAGGTTTCCGTCGGCTCAGCGCCGTTCGATTGGAAACCTGCGAGTGTTGTAAACCAGCCCTTGCGTCAATGTCAATACTGAGCACAGGAGTTGGCGATGGACCTGGATGCCGTTCACGGTGCCGAGGCACTGCTGCTGCCCGGGGCGCGGACCGGCCGTGACCCGGCGCGGTCGATCAAGCGCGGCCCGAGCCGGCTGCCCCCCGGCGTGGTCGCCGCCACCCAGCGGGAACGCCTGCTCGACGGGCTGGTCCACACCGTGGCCGAGCACGGCTACCAGCGGGCGACGGTGAGCGACATCTGCCGCGCGGCCGGGGTGACCAGGCCGGTCTTCTACGAGCTGTTCAGCGGCAAGGAGGACGCCTTCCTGGCCACCCACCGGCACGGCACCGGCGTGGTGATCCGGCGGATGGCGGCGGCCTTCGCGGCGGCCCCGAACTGGTGCGCCGGGATCCACGACGCCCTGCGCGCGATGCTCGACCTGCTGGCCCGCGTCCCCGCCTTCGCCACCATGGCGGTGATCGAGGTGGAGTCGGTCGGCCCGGCCGGCCGCCGTGAGCGCGAGCAACTCCTCACCCGGTTCCGGGCGTTCTTCGCCGAAGTGCCCCCACTGCCGTGCGGCATCGAGGCGCAGCCGCTGGTGGACGCGGTGGTCGGTGGCGTCTACAGCACCCTCTACCGCTGTGTCGACGCCGGTCGGACCGGCGAACTCCCGGCCGAACTGCCGATGTTGAGCCTGTTCTGCCTGGCGCCCTTCCTCGGTCCGGAGGAGGCCGCCCGGCGGCTGGCCGCGGCTCAGGACCTGGTGCCGGCGCCTGCCTTGGCTCCCGTCCCGGCTCCCGTTCCGGCTTCGGAACCGGCCCTGGAAGCGGGCCCTTCGGTCGCGGACGATGATCCTTCGTGCACCCGTATTGACCCGCCGTCTACTGAGCAGTAGCTTCCCAGTAATCCATCTGCGGTCCGACCGGGCCCGCCCCGCTGCCGAGGGGCGGCCCACCCGGCCGGACCGCAGAACGCTGTCCGCGCCAGGACAACGTGCCAGTGCCTGCACATCCCACCACCCTAGGGAGCACACATGGCCACGTCCGATGACGCCGCCCCCACGCCCGAAAGCACCGACGCGCCCGTCGAGTCGAGAGGGCGGGTCCGCCTCCGGCGCACCGCCCTGATGGCGGTACCGGCCGTCGTCGCCGGCGCCGTCCTGATGACCCTCACCGCGCAGGGTGTCCTCGCCGCCCAGTTCGCCATCTCCGGCATGCCGTTCACCGTCACGGCGGACAGTCTGGAGGGCGTCGGCTTCGAACAGTTCGGCAGCCTGGACCACATGATCGAGGGCAGCCCCAACGAGGGTGACACCGGCGGGCAGGTCCTGGTCGCCGTCTCGGCGATCAAGCAGGCCCAGCTCACCAAGCTCTGCCAGAGCGTCGACCTCGGCGGCATCAATCTGCTGATCAAGGCCGGCGACGACGGCACCCCCGTCACCGCCACCGACCTGACCACCGACTCGGACATGCTCTCCGGTGACGCGTCCTTCAAGAACATCGAGATCGGCGGGGACGCCAGCACCTACACCAAGGCGGGCGTCCAGGGCCTGCCGGGCGTGTTCGGGCAACAGGCCGACACCGTCACCATCAACAACCTGCGGCAGCACAACTACGCCACCACCGCGGGTGCGTTCAAGCTCCCCCACCTGCGGCTGAGCTTCAGCTCGGAGGGCTGCTGACGGTGACCGATCCTGTACCCGACGGCGCCGGCCCGGCCGGGCGGGGCGCCGATGCCGCGGAGGCCGGGGCGGCCGTCGGCGCCGGGGTGTCCGGTGCCGGCGGTGGCTCCGCTGCTCCGGGCGCTTCCAGTGCTTCCGGTGCTTCCGGCGCCGACGCTGCCGCGAGCACGGTGGCCGTCGCGCCCGCACCGCCGTCGACGCCCGTGGCGTCCGCCGGTCCCGCCGGGCCGTCGCTCACCGGGCGTGGCTGGCGCGCCTGGCGGGGCCGGCGGCCGTTCTGGGGCGGTCTGCTGGTGCTGCTGGGCGGCGCCGAGGTCCTCTTCACGCTGAAGGCACCGCTGCCGGTCATCCTGCACATCGGGATGCAGGGGATGGCCGGCTACCTGGTACCGGCCGTGATGGCGATCTGCGGCGTGCTGATCCTGTTCAACCCGGCCCAGCGGTTGTTCTACTCCGTGCTCGCGGTGATCAGCTCGCTGGCCAGCTGGGTCACCTCCAACCTGGGGGGCTTCCTGATCGGCATGATCCTCGGAGTGGTGGGTGCCTGCCTGACCTTCGGATGGCTGCCCGACCAGCCCCCACGCCGGCGCCGGCTGCGCCGCGCGACCGGGGGCGAAGCGGCCGGCCCGGCCGGAGCCTGAGCCGGGCCGGCGACGGCGCGGCGTCCCGCCTGCGGTGAAGGGAGAGCACCGGAGGCGGGACACCGCGCCCGTCAGGGTGCCGCCCCTGGTGCGGACGGCGGGGTCGGAAGTCCTGAACACGGGGGCCCGACGAGGCCGGTGGGCCGGTCCGGCCGGGCCGGCCAGTACGGCACCGTGGAACACCCGCGGCTGCCGCACAGCTGGCGGCAGTACGCGATGCGCTGCCCGCCGGAGGAAGCGGACAACGAGGTGGGGTTCGAGGTGCGCCGCAGTGGTCCGGGCGGCGTCGGCGAGGCCCTGGTCGAGCACACCGCCGTCGGCGACGCACTGCGGCTCGGCCCGCCGCTGCCCGGGGAGGACCCACGCGACCCGCGGCCGGTCGCCACCGGTCTGCCGCCCGCCCGCGACCGCCATGGCCCGCTCCAGGCGCGGCGCTGAGCCCCGGCCCCGACCTCAGCGGAAGCAGTACGAGTCCGAGGAGGCGTCGCCGCCCGCCAGGTGGGTCTGGTGCACCCGCAGACCGCCGAACTCCGCGCCGTGCGGGTAGAAGTGCGGGTCGACGCTGAGTCCGCCCGCCTCGGTGTCCGCGTCCAGCTTGATGATCCAGGGCTCGATGCCGTCCGGGTAGAACTGGTCGTCCCAGGCGCCGTACAGCGAGTTGGTGAGGTAGAGCCGCCGGCCGTCCCGGCTGATCTCGACCATCTGCGGGCCACCGCTCAGCGGTCGGCCGGGCTCGGCCGGGTGCGGCGTCCGCGCGGCCACCCCGCCGAGCCGCACCGAGCCCGCCGGGCGCGGGTGGAACGGGTCCGAGACGTCGAACTGGAACAACTCCCCGGTGCCCCAGGCGGATACGTACAACCAGCGGTCGTCCACCGACAGGTTGAGGTCCGTCACCAGCGGCGGCACCGCGCCGAACGGTTGCAGCGCCGGCGGCAGGTCCTCCGGCTTCGCCGGCTCGGCCGGTATCTCGATCACCTTGCGCGCGGTGAAGGCCGCCCCCTCCCGGTACCAGAGCCAGACCGAGGAGGAGAGGTCCTCGACGTTGGCCACCACGCCGACGAAGCCCCACTCCGCCTGCGGGTCGTGCGCCGGCCGCAGCTCCAGCACCATCTGGTACTGGTCGCCGAGGTCGACCCGCTGCAGGTGCCGCCCCGAGTCGAGCTCCCAGAAGTGCAGCGCGTGCCCGTACTTGCGGCCCAGCAGCAGCTCCGGCACCACGCCGTCCTCGACCATCCACGGCGTGCCCCACTCGCTCGTGACGCCCACGTTGGTCCCCAGGTGCCACCAGACGTCGTAGGCGAAGTGCTGTGGTCCGCGCTCCGTCTCCCAGGCCCGCAGGACGTCGAAGGTGGTGTGGTCGAGCAGCGCCACCCCGCCCGGCCCGTCGGCGCCGTCCCCGCTGCCGAGGCAGGACAGGAAGACGCCGTCCGGCCCGCAGTGCAGCGTGTGCGGGCGGGAGTACCCCGCTCTGGCCGCCAGCTCCTCGGCCGGGACGGTCTTCACCAGCCGCGGCCGCACCGGGTCCGGCCGGGTGTCCATCACGTGCAGCCGGGAGGAGCGCAGCCCGGGCAGCAGCAGGTAGCGCCGCTCCGGGTTCCGGTGGCAGGCGTGCGCGAGCGCGCTGGAGCAGGCGTTCCAGCCGAAGTGGTGCAGCTCGTCACCGAGCCCCGGCAGCTCGGCGAAGTTCAGCACCCGGCCGTAGCTCGGCGAGGCCGGATCGGTGTCCACGGTGATCAGCGCGTCCGGCCGCTGCGCCGACCGGTCGAATCCGGCGACGTAGGCCAGCCGCTCCGGCGGTGCGGCGATCGCCTCCGCCGCTGTGCGGTAGAGGGAGGGGTCGCGGTGGCCCGGCTGCGGATGGTCTCCGTGCGGCATGTTCGCTCCTCAACTCGCCTCGCGGGCAAGGAAGGTGACAGTGGCCCGGGCAGCGTGTCACAGAACCGCGGGCGCACAGCAGGCGCATCGGGGGCGGAGCAGTCCGGTCCGGCCCCGCCGCGCGGCCCGCCGGCGCGGTCCGCCGGACCTTTCGCCGCGCCCGGGGGCGGCGCCCGCCGAGCAGGGCGGAGCTACCGGCCGGTATCGTCGGTGCTCCGGATGGGCGGTCCTGCCACGGCAGGCGGAGCAGAGAACGGGTACGGCGGACATGGAGTTCCGAGAAGACATCCTGGGTGCCCCCTACGAGGCGGTCGAGCTGCCGCTCGCCCCCGACGAGGAGGGCGCCGTCAGCGCCACCCTGGTACGCCGGCTCGTCCCGGGCAGCGACCGCGCGGTGCTCTACGTCCACGGGTACGTGGACTACTTCTTCCAGACCCACCTCGCCGACCACTTCGTCGAGCGCGGCTTCTCCTTCTACGCCCTCGACCTGCGCAAGTACGGCCGCTCGCTGCGCCCGCACCAGTCGCCGAACTTCGTCCGCGACCTCGCCGCCTACGACGAGGAACTCGACGCCGCGGTGCGGGTCGTCCGGGAGACCGACGGGCACCGCGAACTGCTGGTCAACGGCCACTCCACCGGCGGCCTGGTGACCGCCCTGTGGGCCGGGCGCCGCGCCGGGCGGGGCGTGGTCGACGGACTCTTCCTCAACAGCCCGTTCCTCTCGATGCCCGCCGCCCCGGCCGTCCGCACCCTCGGCGGCCCCGCCGTGCAGGCCCTCGGCCGCCTCGCCGCCACCCGCAAGCTGCCCTCCACGCTCAACCCGCACTACGTGCACAGCCTGCACCGCGACCACCGCGGCGAATGGGACTTCGACCTGGGCCTCAAGCCGGCCGAGGGCTTCCCGCTCTACGCCGGCTGGCTGGCCGCCATCGACCGCGGCCAGCGCCGCGTCCGGCGCGGGCTCGGCATCGACGTCCCCGTGCTGCTGATGGCCTCCACCGCCTCGATCGCCACCACCACCTGGCAGGCCGGGCTGCACCACGCCGACGCCGTGCTGCGGGCCGACGACATCGCCGCCCAGGGCCCGCGCCTGGGCCGGCACGTCACGATCGTGCGGATCGAGGACGGCATGCACGACCTCGTGCTGTCCGGCGAGTCCGCCCGCACCCAGGTCTTCACCGAGCTCGACCGCTGGCTCGGCGCCTACCTGCCGGCGTCCGGATGAACCCGCCGGGCCCGCACGAGGAGGAGGCGGTCCCGGTCGGGCGGCCGACCGACCTCGGGTACGCCAAGCTCATGCCCGACATCGACCGCGACGGCGGCTGGCTGCTGACCCTCGACGGCACCCCGCAGTCCTACGTCGACCTCGGCGACCCGACCCACCTGGAGTTCGAGTACACCCGGCGGATCGGCCACCTGGTCGACGCCCTCGCCCCCGCCGGGCGGCCGGTCGACGTGCTCCACCTGGGCGGCGGCGCCCTCACCCTGCCCCGCTACCTCGCCGCCACCCGCCCCGGCTCGCGCCAGCGGGTGGCCGAGGTCGACGGCCCGCTGCTCGCGTTCGTCGAGGAGCACCTGCCGTGGCAGGGCCCGGGGGCGGACATCACGACGACGGTCGGCGACGCGCGGGCGGCCCTGGCGGCCGTCCCGGCCGGCTCGCTGGACCTCGTCGTCGCCGACGTCTTCCACGGGTCGCGCACCCCGGCGCACCTCACCTCGGTGGAGTTCCTCCGGCTGGCGGCCGCCGCGCTGCGCCCCGGCGGCTGCTACGCCGCCAACCTCGCGGACGGCCCGCCGCTCGCCTTCGCCCGCGCCCAGGCGGCGACGGTGCGCGCCGTCTTCCCGGAGGCCTGCCTGATCGCCGAGGCGCCGGTGCTGCGCGGCCGCCGCTACGGCAACATCCTGCTGGCCGGCTCCACCGGTCCGCTCCCGGTGGCCGACCTCTCGCGCCGTCTCGCCGCGGACATCTTCCCCGCCCGGCTCACCGAGGGCGCCGACCTGGCCGCCTTCACCGGCCGCACGGCGGCGGTCACCGACGCGGCGGCGACGGACTCCCCGCCGCCCCCGGACGGCGCCTTCAGCGTCGGCTGACGGGCTGCCGCGCGCCCGGCGCGCCGGAGCGCCGCGCGCCCTGGTTCACGCCCCGCGGTGTCAGAATCGGCGGGTCCGAGCCAGGAGCACGTCCGAGAGTCCGAGGGAGCGCGTGATGAGCAGCGGCGAGCGGCCCGAGCTGGGGGAAGTGCCGGAGACGGCCCTGTGGACGCTCTGGCACCGGGCGGTGGAGGCCCGGCGGCCGGACACCGTGCTCGACGACCCGAAGGCCGTCCAGCTGGTCGAGCGGATCGACTTCCCCTTCGCCGAGCGCTTCGGCGCGAGCGCCCTGTCCGCCCAGCTCCAGGCGCTCCGGGCGGCCTGCTTCGACCGCGAGGTCGCCGACTTCCTGGCCCGGGAGCCGCGCGGCACCGTGGTCTGCCTGGGCGAGGGGCTGGAGACCCAGTACTGGCGGGTCGACAACGGGCGGGCCCGGTGGCTCACCGTGGACCTGCCCGAGTCGGTGGCCCTGCGCGAGCAACTGCTCCCGCCCGGCCCGCGCCAGCGCTACCTGGCCGCCGATGCCACCGAGCTGGGCTGGACCGAGGAGGTGGACCGCGACCAGGCGGTCCTGATCACCACCCAGGGCCTGCTGATGTACCTCCCGCCGCCCCGGGTGAAGGCCCTGATCGCGGGCTGCGCCGAACGCTTCGCCGGCGGCTCGCTGGTGCTGGACGCCGTACCGCGCTGGTTCAGCCGGCTCACCCTGACCGGGAGGATGCGCTCCCACGACTACGAGCCGCCGCCGATGCCGTGGGCGATGGACGCCCGCGAGCGGGGCGGGCTGCGCACCGCGAGTCCGGCGGTGGCCGCGGTGCGCGACGTCCGGCCGGTCGGCGCCCGAGGCCTGCTCGGGGTCCTCCTCCCGCTCGCCCTCACCGTCCCACCGCTGGCCACCCACCGCCCCTCGGTCACCGTCCTGGACTTCGCCGGGCAGCCGTAGCCGGCGGGATCCCCCGGTGGATCAGGAGGGGGCCTCGGCACCAGCGAGGCGCCCTGGCCCAGCGCCGTCCCCGGTGTGAGACGCCGTCAGGCCCGCCCCCGGGTGGGGCGGGCCTGACGGCGCCGGGGTGACCCGGGGTCAGTCGGAGGGCTCGACGTCGATGTCGACGCGTTCCTGGTAGAAGGCGATCAGCCCGGTCAGGGCCTCCATGCCGCTCAGCGGGACGGGGTAGGACCAGGCGATGGAGCCGCCCTCGCCGTGGGAGGCGAGCGCGTAGTGCACGGCGTTGCCCTTGTAGGGGCAGTAGGTGCTCTCCCAGGAGGGGGCGAGCAGTTCGCGGCGCACGTCCTCGGGCGGGATGTAGTAGCGGACGGGGTAGCGGCCCTCCAGGACCACGATCGGCCGCTGGCTGTCGGCGAGCACGGTGTCACCGGCGCGCACGACGATCCGGCCGCGTCCGGGCTCCACCAGGATGCCGGCGTTGATGTGGTGCACGGAGCCGGCGGCGGAGAGGTCCGGGGCGGCGCCGGGCCGGGTGCCGTGGTCGGAGCGCTGGTCAGCCACGGGACACCGCCGGGCTCTGGACCGTGCCCGCCGTGCCCGCGCCGCCCGCGGTGCCGCCGGGTGGCGGCGCGGCGGCGGGGGTGCGGGCTTCGGCGAAGCGCGCCCACAGGGCCACGCCCGCCCCGACCGCGCACAGCACCGCGGCGACCAGGACGGCGTGGTCGGTCCCGGCGGCCATCGCGTAGCGCGGCCCGCGGTCGTCGGTGGCCTGGCCGGCGACGGTCAGCGTGATGGCGACGCCTAGGGCCGAACCCAGGTAGCGGGCGGTGTTGTTGGCGCCCGAACCCATGGCCGCGCGGTCGGCGGGCACGCTGCTGACGGCCAGCCGGGCGAGGGCCGCGTTGAGGACGCCGCTGCCGACGCCGGCGAGCACCAGGCCGGGGGCGAAGTGCGTCCAGGAGCCGTCGGGGGTCATGCCGTAGAGGGCGGCCTCGCCGATGCCGCACAGCAGCAGGGAGGCGGCGACCTGGGTGGTGGCGGACATCCGGTTGGCGAGGCGGCGGGCCTGGAGGGCGGAGACGACGGACAGGCCGGACCAGATCGCGAGCACCAGGGAGGCCACCAGGGGGGTCTCCCCGGCGGACTTCTGGAGGGCCATCGGCAGGTAGCTCATCAGGCCGACGATGGCCAGGCCGGTGAACAGCGCGCCGCCGCTGGAGGCGATGAAGCCGGGGCTGCGGAACAGCGCGAGGTCGAGCATCGGTTCGGCGATCCTGGCCTCGACCAGGACGAACAGCACGAGCAGCAGCACGCCGAGGCCGAGCAGGAGCAGGACGGGGGTGCGGCCCCAGCCGTGCCGGCCCTCGGCGAGGCCGGCGATGAGGCAGGAGGCACCGGCGCCGAGGGTGGCGACGCCCAGCAGGTCGAGCTTGCGGGGCCGGTCGTTGCGGGACTCCTGCAAGCCGTACGCGGTGAGCGCGATCAGCAGGGCGGACAGCACCGAGAGCACCCAGTACACCGAGCGCCAGCCGCCGGCGCGCTCCAGCAGCGCCGCGTAGACCGGGCCGACGGCGATGCCCAGGCCCACCGAGGCGCCCCACATGCCGAGCGCCCGCACCCGGCCGGGGCCGACCGGGTAGACGTGGCCGATCAGGCCGAGGGTGGGGGCGAGCACGGCCGCCGCGGCACAGCCCTGGAGGACGCGGCCGATCAGGAACTGGGTGGGGCCGGTGGCGGCCGCGGAGACGGCGGTGGAGATCAGGAGCAGCACCGCGCCGGCGCCGAAGACCCGCTTGCGGCCGTAGTCGTCGGCGGCACTGCCCATGGTGAGGAGCAGGGCGGCCAGGCCGACCAGGGTGCCGGTGAGCACCCAGGTCTGGGCGGAGGAGCCGAGGCCGAGGTCGGCGGCGGTGGGCGACAGGGTGGTGAGCGGGGAGGTGTAGTCGACGAGGACGAGGAGGGTGCCGAAGGCGGCGATCGAGAGGGTGAGGGCCGGGCGGCGGCCCTGGGGCGGCGGGCTGGGCGTCATCGGGGTGGTCCTCGCTGCGATGGGAGGTGGGAGAGGGTCCGATCTAAGGTCTGTTCATTGAACTCAACTGAATCTATCACGCCGGGTTCGGTGAAGGAACCTTCGGCTAGACTGGTCCGCATGGCGCTCGGAACCGATTACGCACAGCAGGACTGCTCGCTCGCCCGGGCGCTGGAGGTGGTGGGGGAGCGCTGGAGTCTGCTGATCGTCCGCGACGCCTTCTACGGGGTCCACCGCTTCAACGACTTCCTCGCTCACCTCGACATCCCGCGTGCGGTCCTCACCAGCCGTCTGCAGGCCCTGGTGGCCGCGGGCGTGCTGCACAAGGAGCCCTACCAGAGCTCCCCGGTGCGCTACGGCTACGTCCTGACGGCGGCCGGGCGCGAGCTGTGGCAGCCGATCTACGGGCTGGCGCAGTGGGGGGAGCGCAACGCCTCCAGCGGCGGGCCGCGCACGGTCTTCAGCCACGCGGCCTGCGGGACGCGGCTCGACCCGCTGGGCGCCTGCCCGGTGTGCGGCGGAGTGGTCGCTCCCGAGCACATCACGATGCAGCCGGGCCCGAGCGCACAGGCCCGGCTGCGCCAGGACCCGGTCTCGCGCGCGCTGGCCAAGCCGCACCGGCTGTTGACGCTGGTGTCGCCCGACGCGGACTGACCCGCCGGCCCGGCGCACGCGCGAACGCCCGCCCGCCCGGCCCCGGAGGGCTGGGCAGGCGGGTCCGTCCGGCGCCGGCCGCGCCCGCGTGGCCCGGCAGAGTGGCAACGGCGAGGTCCTGGGTCCGGGGTACGGGGTCAGCGCGGCTCGGCGACCAGCAGCCGGCTGTCCAGCGGCAGGTCGTGGACCGCCGCGAGGGTGAAGCCGGCCCGCTCCAGCAGGCCGGAGTACTCCGCGGTGCTGCGCTCGAAGCCGCCGGCGATGGCGAGCATGTGGACGTCGAACCAGGCGGCCAGGGACGGGGTCCCGTCCTCGGGGATGACGCGCTCGATGATCAACAGGGCGCCGTCGGCGGTGACGGCCTCGCGGATGCGCTCCAGCACCCGGACGCACGCCTCGTCGTCGCGTCCGTGCAGGACGCGCGAGAGCAGGTAGACGTCACTGCCGGCGGGGACCTTCTCGTAGTAGTCGCCGCTCTCGAAGCCGATGCGGTCGGCGTCGGGGGAGTCGGCGAGCTCCGTACGGGCGGCTTCGATGACGTGCGCGGTGTCGAACAGGACGCCGGTCAGGGCGGGGTGGGCGCGCAGCACGGTGGTGAGCAGGGCGCCGTTGCCGCCGGCTATGTCGACGACGGTACGGGCGCGGGAGAAGTCGTAGAGACCGGGGACGGGCTCGAAGAAGGAGGAGCTGGCGGCCATCGCCCGGTCGAAGCGGGCGGTGAGCTCGGGGGTGCGGGCGAAGTAGGGGTACATGGCGGCGCCGTGGACGTGTTCGAAGGCGTTCTCGCCGGTGCGCACGGTGTGCAGCAACTGGCCCCAGCCGGCGTAGAACTCGTCGCCGTAGAGCAGGGCGAGGTCGCGCATGGAGCCGTGCTCCTCGGTGCGCAGGGTGCGGCCCAGGTCGGTGGTCCGGTAGCGGCCGTCGGCGTCGGTGGCCAGCACGTCGAGCTCGACGAGGAAGCGCAGCAGCCGGGTCAGCGAGGGCTGGTGGGTGTCGGTGCGCTCGGCGAGTTCGGCGGCGGTGGCGGGCTCGGCGGCCAGGAGGTCGGCC
Source organism: Kitasatospora sp. NPDC022856 (assembly GCF_055561235.1). Classification (NCBI taxonomy): domain Bacteria; kingdom Bacillati; phylum Actinomycetota; class Actinomycetes; order Kitasatosporales; family Streptomycetaceae; genus Kitasatospora; species Kitasatospora sp. NPDC022856. The sequence continues at coordinate 12,060 of NZ_JBVHHE010000029.1, forward strand.
AGGCCCAGGGTGGCGGCGGTGTGCACGGCCTGGGTGGCCCATGGGCCGATGAGCAGGTCCATCATGCGGCGGGCGGCGGTGTCGGTCATCGTGGGGACTCTCCTGCGATCGGGGTAAGGGGGGCCGGAGGGACGTGCGGTCAGGCGAGGGCGAGAGCACGGCGGCGCAGGTTCTCCACGCCGGTGTGCAGGCAGCCGCGGGCGATGGCGTCGCCCTGGATGAGGGTGCGGGAACCGACGTGGGGCCGGGCGCCGATGGCGGTGACCCACTGGACGGACTCGACCGGGGGGCCGTAGGAGAAGCGGCCGCGGTGGGCGGTGCCCCCGGAGTCGAGCAGGCGGAAGGAGACCTCGGCGACGTCGAGGCCGCCGGTGGTGTAGGGCTCGCCCTGCGCGTCGGGGATGACGTGGGGGCGGGCCCCGCCGGTCTCGATCAGGCGGCGCAGCAGCGGATCGGTGGCGCGGCGCACGTCGGTGAGGGCGAGGTGGGCCTCCAGGAGGGCCTCGGTGGCCAGCGGAGCCTCGTCGACGAAGGGGGAGGAGACGAGGAAGCGCCCGGTGGCCTCGTCGGCCTCGACCTTCATGCGCGGGCCGACCAGGTGGACGGTTCCGGCGCGCACGAGGGCGTCGAGCTCCTCGACGCGGGCGGTGGGCGGGCCGCTGGCGATGTAGTTGTTGAGCCCGCTGAACCAGCGGTCCACGTGGTCGCGGTAGGAGCCGCCGCGCAGGCCCTGGTGGGATATCACCTGGCGGATCTCGTCCCGCAGGTCGCGCATGATGGCGGCGGTGGCCTTGAAGGGGCTGCGGGCCGGGCCCATGGCGGACTGTTCGAGGTCCCAGCCCAGGCGGCCGGTGATCCAGTCCCGGTAGGCGGCGCGGTCGGCGAAGCGGCGCTCCAGGCTGGGGCGGTCGACCTGGTCCCAGTCCCAGTGCTGGTCGGGGTCCTCGAACCGGTCGGTGATCAGCTGCCGCATGGCGGGGGTGTCCCAGTCCAGGTCGGCGTAGGCGGCCAGGAAGCCCTCGCGCTCGGCCTCGGGCGCGTCGGCGAGGCGGCTGCGGTAGTAGACGTAGCCGACCTCCTTGGCGATGTAGGGCCACAGGTCGGCGCGGAAGTCCAGTTCGCCCCGGCCGGCGGCGCGGCGCAGGCGGGTGATGACCTCGCCGGTGAGGAAGCGCGGCTGGTAGCGGGGGACGACCTCCAGGTGCACCTCGGCGCGGGCGAGGTAGGGCACGCCCCGCCCCGAGCCGGCGTACAGCAGCGGTTCGCGGCCGGACGGGTGGTACTGGAGCACGCCGTCCCCGTCGCGCTCGAAGCGTCCGCCGCGGCCCTGGGTGAAGAGGGTGACGTAGTCGTAGAAGCTGAGACCCAGGCCGCGTAGCACCAGGGGCCGGCCGGCCGGGATGGCGTCGAGGTCGCATTCGGCGGGGCTGAGGGGTTCGCGGTAGAGCAGGCCGTGGCGGTCGGCGAAGTCCTTCAGGTCCTGCTGGCCCTTGGTCGGGGCGACGTCGAAGTGGCCCTGGGCGAGGACGACGGCGTCGCACTCCAGGGGCTGCTCCTCGCCGTCCAGGTGCAGGAGTTGGGTGCCGCGGTCGGTGTCGTCGACGGCGGTGGCGCGGGTGGCGTGGACGTGGACGGTGACCTGGGCGGGGGCGGTGCGGATGATCTCCTGCAGGGCCCAGCGCAGGTAGGCGCCGTTGAAGGCGCGGCTGCCGTAGGACCAGGGCAGCATGCCGGAGGCCTCCTGGCGTTCGGCGTCGGTGACGTCGGTGACGCGGCCCTCGGCGACCAGGCGGGCGAACTGGTACTGGGTGGGGCCGGGCAGGATGGGGCCCTCGCAGGGGACGGACTCGTCGGTGAAGACGGTGACGTCGGAGGCGACGGTGTTCATCAGCAGGGAGCGGTCCTGGTCGCGTCGCCAGACGCGGCCGCCGCCGGCGGGGTAAGGGTCGATGAGGTGCACCTCGACGGGGACCGTGGGCGCCACCAGCGCGGCGTTGGCGCACAGCCGCTCCAGGGCGACGACGCCGCGCGGTCCGGCGCCCACGATCCCGACACGGAGGATGGCTTGGCTGGTGGTCACAGGGCGGGTTCCTTTCCCGGGGTGGAGGTGGCGCTGTCGGCGGCGGAGCCGCCCGGGGCGGCGGTGTCCTGGGGGAGTTCGCCGAACAGCAGGGGGAAGTAGTCGATGTCGCGGCGCAGGGCCTGGAAGAGCTCCGAGCCGGGCAGCTCGGTGGTGCCGGCGCCGGGGCGGGCGGGGCCGTCGAGCAGCCGGCGGTTGCGTTCGGTGCTGGCGCGGGAGAGCGGCAGGCGGCCGGGGGAGTGGTAGCGCACGGCGCCGTCGCGGTCGCGGCGCGGGATGACCTCGGAGCGGGCGTGGCGGCTGGCGCTGAAGGGGATGTCGAGGCGGCCGGCGGCGAAGGCGGTGACGATCGCGCTGTCCAACCGCGGGGCGGCCAGGACGGGTTCCACGATCTCGGCGGTCTCGCGCAGGATCCACTCCAGTTCCTCGTCGACGGCGCCCTCGTCGACGGTGATGAAGTCGAGCAGGGGGGAGCGGGCGACGGCGGCCAGGCGAAGCCCGGCGGCGTTGGCGGCGGCGTCGGGGATGCCGTGGGCCTCCTGGTAGGTCTTGGTGATGAGCTTGGAGGCGCCGCCCAGGCGGGCGGTGATGGCGCCGTAGAAGATGAGGTCGTCGGCGTGGTGGCGCCGGCGGGGGAAGACGCCCATGAACTCGTGGAGCACGGCGTGGACGTCGAGGCCGGCGGGCAGGTAGCGGGCGGCCAGGACGGGCACGGCGCGCAGGGCGGCGATGTCCTGGGCGAGGTGGCCGCTCTGCGGGTAGGAGACGCTGACGCACCGCACGCCCGCCGCGGCCGCGGCGACGGCCTCCAGCACGCTGATGGCCAGGCTGATGGACGGCGGGATCAGGACCGCGGTGAGGGTGCCGAACAGCTCCCGGTCCATGACCACGCCCAGGTGCGCGAGTTCGCCGCAGAGCTGGTCGACCTCGGTCCAGGCGGCCAGCGAGTCGGCGAGGGGCACGTCCTTGGAGTAGGGCAGGTTGTAGGAGATGCCGCCGCCCTCGAAGGAGGTGATGCCGCAGGCCACGGCGGTGGCGAAGAGTTCGCGTGGGTCGGGGGAGCCGTGCCGGATCTCCAGCGGGACGGCGACCAGTTCGTTCAGCTCCCGTCCGCGCTGCCAGCCGTGGGTGACCAGCGGATAGCCGTTGAGGGTGCGGTGGTCGGTGCGCAGGGCCCGGGCGGCCTGCTCGAAGCGGCGCAGCCGGGTGTGCGAGTCGATGGTGAGGGTGAGCAGGTCGGGGCGGCCTTCGGTCTCCAGCTCCTTGAGCAGGACGGCCATTTCGCGGTGCCCGCCGACCCCGCAGCGCGGCTGCAGGGCGGTGCGTCCGCTGGTCCGGGCGCGGGCCAGCACCTCGGCGGCGGTGGGCTTGCCGAGTCGGGTGATGTAGGCCGCCGACTCCTCCAGGGTGGGCGGCGCGGGGGCGGTGGGCACGGGGGTCACCGGGCGGCGGCGGCCGGGACGCGGTCGGACGCGGTGGGGGCGTGCAGGGCGTCGAGGGTGGGGACGAGGTCGGCGGCGCTGGCGAGCACGCGGTCGACGCCCAGGTCGTAGAGGCGGGTGACGGAGGACTCGTCCTTGACGCTGCCGACCGAGAGGTTGCCGCCGACCACGACCGGGCAGTGGATGCGGCCGGAGCGCTTGGCCTCGGCGAGGCCGTGCAGGTCCTCGTGGATCTGTCCGTTGAGGCTGCCGATGAGGACGGCCTCGGCCTGCGGGTGGCGCTCGCACGCGTCGGCGAACTCGTCGACCGGGGTGCAGGTGCCGAGGTTGACGACGGTGAAGCCGTCGGCGCGCAGGGCGTGGGCGATCAGGTGGTTGGCGACGGCGTGGCTGTCGCTGGCCGCGACGCCGAGGATCACCAGGCGGCCGCCGCGTTCGGGGGCGCCGGTCGGACGGGTGGGCAGGGGCATGGGCGTGGGCATGGGGAACCGCCTATCCGTGGAGTGCGGGCGGGTACGGGGTGGTGTGTGGGGCGGACCGACCCGAGGGCCTGACGGTCGTCGGGTGCGGGCGCCCGGTCAGTCGTCGAAGGCGGCGAACAGCTCGCGCTTGCTGACCGAGCGGATGCGGGCGACGTCGAACTCCTCCGGGTCGGCCGCCGAGAGCGAGTCGAAGACCCGGTTGATCGCGGCGACCAGGCCCCACTCGGCCGTGTAGGCCGGCCAGTTGCGGTGGCCGCCGACGAGGTCCTGCTGGCGGGCGAAGATGTAGTCGTGCCACTGCCGGCTGGCGGGGTAGCGGTGGTGGTAGTCGTGCACGACGGTGTCGCCCGTCAACACCAGGTAGCGGGTCGGGAAGTGCACCAGCGCCATCCGGCCGCTCCAGCGCAGCCAGCGCAGCGCGGCGGTGGCCGCGGGCAGGCCGGGGGCGGGCGCCGCCTCACCGATGAAGATCGCGTTGGTCAGGCTCCCGAAGTACTCGCGGCCGCGGCGCACCGTGGTTCCGGGCGCGGGGAAGGTGTGCTTCACGCACAGCCGCAGCGTGTTGCTGATCTGGTAGAGCACGCCGACCGGCACGAACCAGACCACCAGCACGGCCGGCCAGGCCCCCAGCAGCACGGCCGCGACCCCGCCGCCGCCGTACAGGGCGACGGCGACGGCCTTCTCGGCGGCGGCGCCGTTGTGCCAGAAGGAGCGCACCCGGGAGATCGCGAAGGCCAGGTGGAACCGGGGCGAGACGGCCTTGAGCAGCACCCTGCGCCACATCCGGCGCCGGGTCATGCCCGGGTGCAGGTCGAGGCTGATGAGGAAGGCCTGGACGGTGGGGTCGCGCAACGTCATGTGGTGCACGGCATGGTGGTCGGCGACATGTTCGCGGCTGTAGCGCTCGAAGTTCTGGATCACCAGGAGGGCTGAGATGACGTTGCCGATGACGGTGTCCAGCCGGCGGTGTCCGAACATGTTCCGGTGCGAGCACTGGTGGTAGATCATCATCCGCAGGTTCCGCTGGCCGTGCAGGGTCATCGCCCAGCCGGGAAGCAGCAGGAGCAGGAACCAGGTGCCCAGGACGAAGCCGGTGGCCGAGACCGCGGCGCCGGCCAGCACGGACAGCGAGGCGGTGGCCAGGTGGAAGCCGGGTGACAGGGCCACCGGGCGTTGGCCGGCCAGCGGGCGCCCGGTCAGGAAGGTGAGCGGCAGCTGGAGCGGGCCGGGCAGGCGCCGCATGCTCTCGCGCACCGGGTCGGCGGCCGTCTCGTCGCCGGCCGGGCGTGCTGCGGCGGCCGCCTTCGCCGCGGCGGTGGTGCGCGGTGCGGTGGTGCCCTGTGGTGCGGCGGTGGTGCGCGGTGCGGTGGTGCTCGGTGGTGCGGTGGTGGTCTGCGGCGCGTCGTCGGAGTCGGTGTGGCGCGTCGTCGGAGAGTGCGACGCGGTGTTGCCAGGTCTCATGGCGGGCGTGCCTTTCTGCCGGGCGGCGGCATGACGCTTCGCCCGCTCCACCCCGTGGTGCGCACGGGCATGGCGGAGCGGGGCATGGCGATGGTCGTGAAACCGCTGTTCGAACAGCACACAGGTCTGGACAACGGGATGGCGCGAGGAAATGCCCGGCCCACGGCCGGTAGGGCCGGATGAACCGGGAGGAACGCGGGGGCGGCCCGAGGGTGGACGTCCCAGGCGGCGGGCGGCGGGCGGCGCGGCGCCATAGTGGCGCAACCTTGTCATGTCGCCTGCGGTCAGTGCGGCTTTACGCTAACCACGGCTCTCGGATCAAGTCAAGCGGCATCCGAGTGGCGAGTGACATCCCGTCAGCTCTGGTCAGTGCGAACGCGAATGGGTTACGCTCGCCAGAACTGGTGAACGAACCTGACTGGCAATCAGGGAGTGACTCCGCCGGCGGCCGAGGGAACGCGACGGGGTCCATTCTGATGCCTGGTGGTACGCAAGGTGCCCCCACCTGGGGGTTTCCATAGGGGGAAGGAACTCACAGTGCAGACCATGCGACAGCCCTGTGGTCGAACCGGATCCACGGCCGCGGCCGGCGCCTTCCGTGCGCCGGTCACCAGATCCAGACACCTCGCGAACCCAGCGCTCTCCGCCCGCACCTTCGGCGGCCTTGCCCGGCCCCGCGCCTGCGCGCCCGGCGGCAGACGGCGGCTGCACGACATCTGCGCGCACCAGTGGTCATGAAGGGTCAGCAGGTCCCTGTTGCGCGCCTCCTCGACGAAGGACGGCGCGCGCTCGTGGTCACCGTCCATCCGGCACGACCCGGACCGCAGGGGCAGCGGCACCGCCCGCCGGCCCGTACCGCGCACCAGGCCGACTGCCTGCTGCGCCTCGGCGGTCGGCGCGCCGGACCGCACGGCGCACCCGCTGTGCCGTCGCAGCGCGCCCCTTGCCGTCCTCGGTCGCGTCCGGCCCGCCGGCTCGTCAGGGCTGTTCGGGGTGTCCAGGCTGTCCAGAGCCCGGCCCGCCGGTCGGTCGGTCTTCGCGGTGCGCCCCTGCCGGCCCCGCACCCCCGCGCCCGCCCGGTGTGTCGGAGTCGTCGGTACGGGTGCCAAGTGATCGGCGCCGGAAGGCAGTTCTCGTGACCGTTCGACGGCTCGGCAGTGCGGTCCGTCCTTCGCCCCGCTCCCCGTCCCGACCGCCGCCCGCGTCGTCGAGATTCGCGACCGCTGGGCCGCGGGTGCCTGCCGGGCCTCCTGTCGGCTCCCGACTCCCGCCGACGGGCGTCCGGGCGTGCGCGCCATCGCCCGGGGCTCCCCGGGCGGCCCGGTCTGTGCGGTGGCGGCCTGCGCCCGCGCGGAACCGGCCCGCGCCCGGTCGGCGCCGCGCTCGGCCGGTGGTACGGCCGGTGGTACGGCCGGGCCTGCGGCGAGCGGGCCGAGTATCCGCGGCGAGCGGCGGGGGTTGTCCGTCTCCAGGCGTGAGCGGTGGTCGGGCGACACTTGGCCGACGGCCGGCCGGGTCTGCTCGGCGCGCCGCTCCGGGTGGAAGCGCCTCGGTCGCCGGCCCGTCGCCGGCTGCTCCACTGTCGTCACCATGTCACCGCCGTTCCCGCTCCGTCACCGTCACCGCTACTGCCGCCGTTCCGTCACCGCTCGGTCGCCGTCACCGCTCCCGCTGCTGCTCCGCCACCGTCACCGCTCCCGCCACCGCCGCCGTCCCGGTGCGCCGATCGCCCCCGAGAGGAGGGACCCTCGATGCCGGTGCTGTCGGACGCGTTCGCCACTCGCATTCCGGCTCCGTTCGCCGAAGGGTCTCGGGCCCGCGTGGCGCGGCCCCGAGGGCGACCGCGGGGAAGTCCCGCGGCCGGCGGTCGGGCTCCGGCGACCTGGAACGGCCCAGGCCCGCCCCCCGGCGTACCCCGCGAGGGGTGGCCGGTGCTGCCCGCGGCCGTCCCCGCGCGTCCGTTGTTTGCGACAAAGCTATGACAGGGTTTGTCAACTGGCAATGCCCGGAGCGCAGTCGGCGTCGTCGGAGGGTCTGCCGGTGCCGGTCGTGTCCTCCGCCAGGACGAGGGCGAGCAGGCCGGGGAAGCGCGCGTCGAACTCGGCTCGGCGCAGCCGGTTGTAGCGCCGGGCGCCGGCGTCGCGCTGCTCGACCAGGCCGCTCTGGCGCAACACCGTGAAGTGGTGACTGCGGGTGGCCTTGCTGACGCCCAGCTCGAACGTGCCGCAGGCGCGACTCCAGTCCGCACTGCCGGCCAGCTCGCGCACGATCGTACGCCGCACCGGATCGGCGAGCACCTGCAGCACCTCGTGCAGCGTCACCTCCGCCGGGTCCGTGTGCTCCAGGCCGCGCGCCCGTCGGGAGAGGCTGTCACCCGCCGGAGTCATCGCACTTGACGAACCGTCACGGCTGCGACTTTCATTCATGGTGATCGACCTCCATCGAACACTATAGACCGCGAACGCCTCTCGCGGACCAGGACCGACGACTTCCCATCCGAAGGAGGGCCGCCCGATGAGCGAGGCCATCGAGACCCCCGGGCGCGCCCTGCTCCCGCGCCGCCGCCCCGGCGCCGGCGGGCCGGCCGGCACCTCCGGCCCCGGCGCGGGCGCCCTCGGCTCGGTCTGCCTCGGCTTCTTCATGGTCCTGCTGGACGGGAGCGCGCTCAACGTCGCCCTGCCCGACCTCAGCGCCGAACTCGGCGGCTCCCTGGCCGCGTTGGAGTGGACGGTCAACGCCTACACCGTCGCCATGGCCGCCTGTCTGCTCGGCGGCGGCGCCCTCGCCGACAAGCTCGGTGCCCGCCGCCTGTTCCAGGTCAGCCTGCTGCTCTTCGTCGCCGCCTCGGCCGCCTGCGCGGCCGCCCCCGGCATCGGGGCCCTGATCGCCGCCCGCGCCGTCCAGGGCGTGGCCGCGGGCGGCCTGCTGCCCGCCTCCCTGGCGGTCATCGCGCACATGTACCCCGAGAGCGCCGCCCGTGCCCGGGCCTTCACCATCTGGGGCGGCGTCAGCTCGCTGGCCCTGGTGGCCGGTCCGGTGGCGGGTGGTGCGCTGACCGCGGGCGTCGGCTGGCGGGCGATCTTCCTGGTCAACGTCCCGATCGGACTGGCCGCAGCCGTGGTCTGCGGGCGCAAGGTCGCCCCCTCGCCGGTGCGCGCCGTCCGGCTGGACGTGCCGGGCCAGCTCGCCACCGCGGCCCTGGTCGGCTCCGGCATCGGCACCCTGGTCCAGGCCGGAGCGCTGGGCTGGAGCGCGCCCCTGACCCTGGTCCTTGCCACCGCCACCCTCGCCGCCGCCGTCGCCTTCGTCGTCGCCGAGCGCCGCGCCGCCCACCCCGTCCTGCCCCTGGACGCCTTCCGCCGCCCCGGCTTCACCCCCGCCCTCACCGTCGGCGCGCTGTACCAGTTCGGTGCCTACGGCGCTCAGTTCGCCATCTCCCTGCACCTGCAACGCCATTGGGGGCGGGACGCGCTCGGGGCCGGCCTCGCCTTCGTCCCCTTCGCGCTCTGCTGGAGCCTGGCCTCCTTCGTCCTGGCCCGCGCCGTCCAGCGCACCGGGGTGCGGGTCCTGCTGATCATCGGCGCGGCCACCGCCGCCGTCGGCGCCCTCACCCTGCTGCCGCTGGCCGCCACCCCCGACTGGTGGCTGTTCACGGCCGGCAGCTGCCTGCTCGGGCTCGGCGCCGGCCTGATGGGCCCCTCGCTGCCCACCCTGGCGCTGCGGGCCCTGCCCCCCGACCGTTCCGGGCTCGCCTCCGGCTCCCTCAACGCCTTCCGCCAGATCGGTGGAGCGGTCGCGATCGCCCTGTTCGGCCCGGTCCTGGCCGGCACCGGCGCCGGCGGCCTGCGCATCTGCCTGGCGCTGGTCGCGGCCGGCTTCGTGGCCGTCAGCTGGGCGGTGCACCGCAGCGTGCGCTGACCCCGAGCAGCTCCGGCCTCCCGGCCTTCCCCCTCCCACCCCGACCGACGATCCGAGGAGAACGAACACCCATGCGTGCAGTGGTGGTCCACCAGCCCGGCGGCCCCGAGGCCCTCACCCCCGTCGACCTCCCCGACCCGGTGCCGGGCCCCGGCGAGGTCCTGGTCCGTACCGGTGCCATCGGCGTCAACTTCAAGGACGTCTACGAACGCGAGGGGCGTACCGGCGCGACCGCCCCCTTCACCCCCGGCTGCGAGGGCGCCGGCACCGTCGTCGCCACCGGCCCCGGCGTCACCACACCCGCCGTCGGCGACCGCGTCGCCTGGTGGGCCGCCCCCGCCAGCTACGCCGAACTCGTCGTTGTGCGGGCCGACGCCACCGTGCCGGTGCCCGACGACATCCCCGACACCGATGCCGCTGCCGTCCTCCTCCAGGGCCTCACCGCCCACTACCTGACCACCAGCACCTGGCCCGCCCGCAAGGGCGCCACCGCGCTGGTGCACTCCGCCGCCGGCGGCCTGGGTTCCCACCTGACGCGCCTGCTCGCCGCCGCCGGGGTCCGGGTGATCGGCACGGTCTCCAGCCCGGCCAAGGCTGCTGCCGCCGCCGCGGCCGGTGCCGAGGAGGTGATCGTCCGCACCCAGCAGGAGTTCGCCGCCCGGGCGCGCGAGCTGACCGGCGGCCGCGGCGTGGACGTCGTCTTCGACGGCATCGGCCGCGACACCTTCGGCGCCGGCCTGACCTGCCTGGCGCGCCGCGCCACCTTCGTCCTGGCCGGTGCCGCCTCGGGCCCCGCCCCCGCCCTCGACCCCCAGTCCCTCGCCGGCCACGGCTCCGTCTTCCTGACCCGCCCCACCCTGGTCGATCACGCCACCGACCCCACCGAACTGCGCGCCCGCGCGGCCGAGGTCTTCGACTGGCTGCGCGAGGGCCGCCTCACCCTCACCATCGCCGCACGGCACCCCCTCGCCGATGCCGCCGCGGCCCACACCGCCCTCCAGTCCGGCCACACCACCGGCAAACTCCTCCTGCTCCCCACCGCCTGACCACCGTGCGGGCGCCCCCGTCACCGGCTCCCCGGGGCGCCCGCACGCCCGGCGCGCACCTCGTCGTCAGTTCTCGCCCGAGTGGGTCCGGAGGTCGGCGAGGACCTGCCTGAGCCCCTCGACCGTGCGGTCGAAGGCCGCGGGCCGCTGCTGGGCCCGGGCCAGGACGTACCCGCCCTGCACGGCCGCCATGACCAGCGAGGCCGTCGCCGCGGGATCGGTGCCGGGCCGCAACTCGCCCGTGCGCACCCCGTCGGCGAGCACCGCGGTCAGCCGTTCGTCGAGCCAGCCGAAGAACTCGGCCAGCGGGGCGCGGAGGCGCTCGTCGGTGACGATGTCGTAGTCCTGGGTCAGTCGCCCCATCCGGCAGCCCGCCAGCGGGTCGCGTTCGAGGTCGAGGAACGCGTTGACCCGGTCGACGGCCCCGCCCTCGCCGCCCAGCGCGGTCTCGGCCCGGGTGCGGAGCTCCTCGCTCATCCGCGCCATGGCCGCCAGTGCCAGCTCCGCCTTGCCGGAGAAGTGGTGGTACATACTGCCCTGCCCGGCCTGCGCGCGCTCCAGGACCCTGGCCGGACTGGTGCCGGTGTACCCGCGTTCCCAGAGGAGTTCGGCCGCGGCGCGGGTCAGCGCCTCCTTCTTCGTCATGCGCTCAGTGTACCTACCACTCGTTACAGCGACACCGGCCAAGACCGGACCGGAAAGCCGAACCACGGCCCGGTCCGGACGGCCATCCACCGGACCCGCCACGTCACCCCCGTCGGCGCCGCCCACCGTGTTCCTGGCCGAGCGAGGGGAAGTCCTCCCCGGAAGCCCAGGGGAGGGTGGGACTCACCTGGAAGCCGCCGTCGGCGGCCGGGCCGGTGGTGAGGTCGCCCCGCAGCATCGAGGCGCGCTCGCGCAGGCCGGTCAGGCCGTGGCCGCTGCTGGGCAGGCGGAGCGGTGGCCGGGTGGTCGGGTCGGGGGCCCGTTGTGGACGCGGAGGCGCAGGAGCGTGCGGTCGCGGTCGAGGCGGATGGACACGGTGGCGCCGGGCGCGTGCTTGCGGGCGTTGGTCAGGCTCTCCTGGACCGCCGGCACACCCGTCGTCGGGTGATTGATCGACGGTAGGGCTCGATGTGCGGCGGTGGACGGATGGCGCGTCGGGAGGTGCGGTCGCGGAGCAGGGGTGCCGGGCCCCGTGGGTCGGGTCCGGCCGAACTTGACCGGGATGGGGGTGCGTGACATTGCTCCGGCGGGGCAGACGGCAGACCCGCCGTGACGAAACTGGGGAGACCAGAGGGATGGATGTGTTCCCGACCCGCACCACGATGTGCCTGCAGACCGACCCGGACACGCTCGTGTCGGTAGCCGTGGAGCTGTCCTACAGCAGCGACGACCCGTACGCCGTCCACTGCTTCTTCCCCGATGAACCGGTACCCGTGTCCTGGACCTTCGGCCGTGACCTGCTGGCCGCCGGGCTGGAGCGCGTCTGCGGCGAGGGCGACGTCCGGATCGAACCGGCCGACCGGCAGCACACCTGGATCGCCATCTCCGACGGGGACAGCCGTGGCGTGGCCCTGCTGCTCGCCCGCACCCGCGACCTGGCCGACTTCCTGGCCCGCACCTACCGGGCCGTACCCGGGGGCACCGAGGGCCGGCACATCGACTGGGACGCTTGTATCGGCCACCTCCTCAACCGGGAGAGCGGCCAGGACTCGCGCACGGCGTAGCGGGCCGGACGCCGGCGGCGTCGACCCCGGCGGGCGCTGCACGAGGTGTCGCGGGCGCGCTGCGCCGACCCGGCCGGGCGGCGTGCATGTCCGCCGGGCGGGTAGACGCGCAGTGGCAGCCGGCCGTCGGGTCGGAGCCGTTCATCCGCCAGGGGCCGGAGCCGTCGTCCGGCCCCTGACCGCGCCCGGTGACGGCTGACCCCGCCCGGAGGCGGCCCCGCGGTCAGGACAGGCAGGCGGCGGAGATGATGCGCAGCCCTCGCGCGCTCCGCAGGATGCGGTGCTCACCGGTGCAGGCGATCTCCACCTGGAGGGCGCCGTCGCTGTCGGCGAAGACGCGGTGCCCGGCCGGACCGGTGCGGGTGCTCGCCGTCACGACGGCGGGGCGGACCGTGCCGACCGCGTCGCGCAAGCGCAGGGCGTAGGCGCTGCCGGGGGAGATGGTCATCGGGGTCACCCCGTGAGCGGCCGGAAGCCGAGGAGCCAGCCCAGCGCGTGGGCCGCGCCGCGGGCCCGGGCGCGTTCGGGTTCGGGGAGCGCGGGGTCGCGGGCGGCGTCGATGGCGGCGCGCTCCTCCACGGCGAGGTCGAGTTCGGCGAGCGGCAGGGCGACGGCCCGGCCGGTGACCGGCGCGGGCCGGTGGGGATCCAGGGCCCAGCGGTAGGCGCGCAGCGCTCCCCGGGCGGCGGCGTCGGCGTGCTGGACCAGCCGGTCCGCGGTGGCCTGGACGACGTGGCGGGGCCGGACGGCGATGAACGCCTCTCTCCCGTCCTCGGACATGCGGATCACCTCGCGGACTCGGCGGACTGTGCGCTCTGCACGCGCACTCGAACCACCTTGCCGCGCCGGACGGGGTGCGGCGCGGCAGCGCGACCGATCGTTCGCCCAGCCGGGGGACGGCCCGTAGCGGGGCCGTGCCCGCGCGGGCGGCCGCGTCTCAGCGGCCGCCGCGGCCTGCCGGCCGGTCGTCCTCGGCCTCCTCGTCCTCCTCCTCGTACTCGCCTTCCTCGCCGTACTCCTCGTCCTCCGCGTAGGGGCCGTCGTCCTCCTCCGCTTCTTCCTCTTCCCCTTCGTCCTCGTCCTCGTCCTCGGCGTAGTCGTCGTCCGCGTACTCGTCCTCCGGCTCCTCGTCCTCGTCCTCGTCGTCGTACCCCTCGTCGTCCTCGGCGTCCTGGCCGGTCGCCTCGTCGTCCTCGGCGTCCTCGGTGTCCTCCTCGCCGTCCTCGGTGTCCTGGTCGGCCGCCTCCTCGTCCTCCATGGCCTCCTCGTGGGTGCGGACGACCTCGCCGTCGCGGATCTCCCCGCGCCAGCCGTCGACCTCGTCGTCACCGAAAGTGACGTAACGCTGGAAGTTCTTGAAGTCCAGGCGCAACCGGCGGCCCTGGGCGCGCCACAGGTTGCCGGTCTTCTCGAAGAGCCCCGAGGGGAAGTACTCGACGACCAGGACGATCCTGGTCAGGGTCGGGGTCAGCTCGTGGAAGCTGACGGCGCCGTGCGTCGTGCCCTTGGCGCCCTCCGAACTCCAGACGATCCGCTCGTCCGGCACCTGCTCCTGGACCGTCGCCTTCCAGCTGCGGGTGGAGGGACCCACCTTGACCTTCCAGTCGCTGCTGACGTCATCGCCCTTGTTGACGCTGCGCACGCCCTTGGTGAACCCGCTGAACTGCTCGTACTGGGTCCACCGGTCGTACGCGAGGCGCAGCGGGACACCGATGTCGAGCACCTCGACGATGTTCATCACCTTGGTGCTGCCGGCCTTCTTGCCGCCCTTGCCGCCCTTGCCGAAGGCTTCCTTGAACTTGCCGACGACGTTGTCCTTGAGGCTCTTGGCCTTCTCCCCGACGAAGGCCTTCACCGGGGAGTCGCCCTGGAGGACGCGGGCGCCGACCGCGGGGAGGGTCCCGCCGTTCGCCGCGACGTCGCTGAGCTGGTCGGTCACCTCGGTGAGCTTGCCCCCGGCCTTCTCGGCGAGGTGTTCGGCCTGCGCGCCGAGGTAGTGGACGACCTCTTCGCGAAGCTTGTCCAGGCCCGAGACGTCGTCCGTGTCGGGGGCGCCGCGCTGCGTGGTGGTCATGATGCCCTCCCGCGCCCGGACCGGGCCGCCGGCTTCGTCCCGGCGGTCTTCTTGGCGGTGGCCTTCTTGGCCGGGGCCTTCTTCGCGGGAGCCCGTTTCGCGGTCGTGGCCGCCTTGTCGGCGGGCTTCGCCCGGGCCGCGGTCGTCGTCTTCTTGGCGGGCGCCGTCTTCTTCGCTGCGGCCTTCCGGGCCGGTGCCGTCTTCCGGGCAGGCGCCGTCTTCTCGGCGGTCGTCTTCCCGGCGGGCGCGCTCCTCTTGGCCGCGGGGCGGCTCTCGCGCGCTGTGGCCGAAGCCGGCTTCTTCCGGGCGGGCTTCTCGGCGGCCGGTTCGGCGGAGTCCGTCTCCTTCGGCGGCCGCCTCCGGGAGCGGGGTGCGGCGCTCGCGCTCGGGCGACGGCGCCGGGGCCGCTCGGGCTCGGGCTCCTCCTCCGCGTCCGCCTTGCGGGCGCTGCGTCGGCGCTTCGGGGGCTCCGGTGGCGGCTCCTCGTCCTCGCCCTGTTCGTCCTCCGGCTCCCGGTCCTCGGTCTCGTCCCGGTCGTCACCGGCCTCGTCGTCCTGGTCGTCCCCCGTGTCCTCGGCCTCGTCCTCCTCCGCCTCGTCCTCCTCGGCGTCCTCCTCCTCGTAGTCGGCCGGCTCCTCGGGCTCCTCTTCGTCCTCCTCCGGCCCGTACTCCTCCTCGTCCTCGTCCGGCGGTTCCTCCTGCTTCTTCGCGCCGATGTTCCTGGTCCGGTCGCGCAGGGTGTCGGCGAGGTTGGCCAGCTGGCGGTCGGCAGCGGCGGCGACCGCCTTGCGTCCGGCCGAGAGCAGCTCGCCGCGGACCTGTTCGTTGAGTTCCGCCACCTGGGGGGTGTCGGCGAGCTTGCGCAACCCTTCGGTCGCCAGCTGACGCGGGTCCAGGCCGAAGCGGCGGCCGGCCAGGTAGGTGGCTGCGGCGAAGGCCATCCTGCCCTTCTTCGCTCGACCGAGGACGTACCCGCCGGCGACCGCGGCGGCGAGGGCGATCTTGGTGGTGTCGTTCATGAGGTCTTCCCTTCAGGCGGCATGGCCAAAGGGCCGAGGAGCATCGCGCGGAGGGCAGCACTTCGTGCACATGTCGCGGTCCGGGTCGCCGCACCCCGCCCCACCGACGCGTGTTCCCAGCTGGGATGTTCCTATTCGGGGCGCGCGCGTTTGCCTGATCCCGGCTCGGGGCAGGCGTGCGGCCGGGACAACAGCCCGGAGATGGTCATGGCCGCAGATCCCGAGGGGCCCGCGCGCAGGACGCGGCGTCCTTCCGACGAGGACAGCCCACCGGCCCGTACTCCTACGGCCCGGCGGGCCGCGGCGGCCCCACGGCGGCGGCCACGCAAGGTGTCCGCGCCGCAGGCCATCCGGTGTGCGGCCCGGCAGCTCGAAGAACTGCTGGGCCGGGCCCCGGAGTCGGTCTCCGCGGTGAAGCCCGTCGAGGACGGCTGGCAGGCGGACGTCGAAGTGCTGGAGCTGGAGCGGATTCCTCCCACCACCAGTGTGATGGCCACCTACCGGGTCACCCTGGACGCAGAGGGTGAACTGGTCGCCTACGAGCGCACGCGACGGTACAGCCGGGGCCAGATCGACCGGCTCTGACTCGGCGGCGCCCGAAGACCGCGCGGTCGTCCGAAGACGCGTCGTCGCCCGAAGGCTCGCCGTCGCCCGAAACGCCGTCCCGGCCGGTCCGCCGTACCGCGGCGGCCGGAACGCCCGACCGACACGAGAGGAACGGCCACCCGCACATCGCTGCGAGCGACCGGGAACGGAGCCCAGCGTGACAGTCGTACCGCAGTCAGCAGGCGGGGGCGTGGCCTCCCGCGGTGCGGGGCCCGGCGGCGCCGGGTCCGGCAACCTGTACGACATCCTCGAACTCATCCTGGACCGTGGCCTGGTCATCGACGTCTTCGTCCGGGTCTCCCTGGTCGGGATCGAGATACTCAAGATCGACGCCCGCATCGTGGTCGCCAGCGTGGACACCTATCTCCGTTTCGCGGAGGCCTGCAACCGTCTGGACCTGGAGTCCGGGCGCAAGGCACCCGCCCAGCTGACCGACATCGTCGGCGAGGTCACCGAGGGCGGGGCCAAGGGCAAGAGCAAGGGTGCGCTGACCGGCGCCGTCGAGGCCGTCACCGACGCCGTGCGCGGCGGCCGCGACGAGGAGAAGGAGCCCGCCGAGAAGCGCGAGCGCCCGGCCCGCCGACCGGCCCGGCACCGCGAGGAGTGAACCATGGCCGTCTACGTCTACTCCATCGTCGCCGGCACGCATCCGCTCGACCTGAGCGGCCTCGCGGGCGTCGGAGCGGACCCCGCCGCCCTGCGGACCGTCGACGGCGGACGGCTTACCGCGGTCGTCAGCGACGCGCCGCCCGGCCTGCGCGCCAAACGCCGCGACCTCGCCGCCCACCAGGCGGTGCAGGAGCGCCTCATGGCCGGCGGCACGGTTCTCCCGCTGCGCTTCGGCCTGACCGCCCCCGACGACGACGCCGTCCGCGCGGCCCTCACCGAAAACGCCGAGCAGTATGCGGCCCGGCTGAGCGAACTCGACGGGTGCGCCGAGTTCCACCTCAAGGCCACCGAGGACGAGGAGAGCCTGTTGCGCCGGATCCTGGCGGAGTCGCCGGAGGCCCGGCGCCTCAACGACGAGATCCGCGGCGGGCGCGCCGCCCCCGACGCCCCGGTGGTGCTCGGCGAACTCGTCTCCCAGGAGGTGCGCGCCCGCCAGGAGGCCCTCGCCGCCGGCATCACCCAGGCACTGCGGCCCCATGCGCGCGACGAGCGATCCTCCCCGCCGTCCGGCGACGTCTTCCTGAGCATCTCGTTCCTCGTCGCCCGTGACGCCGAGGACGCCTTCCTGACGGCCGAGAAGGGCCTCGCCGCCGAACTCGGTGACGGCGTGGACCTGCGCCTGCACGGTCCGTTGCCCGCGTACAGCTTCGTCTGAGTCCGAGGACGCGGAGAAGACCACGCGGAGAAGATGATGATGCGGAGGAAGCGAGGAAGCCATGGGTCTGATCACGCAGATCCTCACCCTGCCGCTGGCACCCGTCCGCGGCGCCGTGTGGGTGGCCGAACGCATCCAGGAAGCAGCCGAGCAGCAGTACTACGATCCCGCCCCCGTCGAACGCGAACTGGCCGAACTGGAGCAGGCCCTGCTCGCCGGCGACATCGACGAGGAGACCTTCGACCGGCGGGAGGACGAACTCCTCGACCGGCTGGACGAGATCAGGGCATGGCAGCGCGGGGAGCCGTGATGCGTCCGGCCCCGGCCAGGGGCCCGAACCAGGAGAGGAAGGCCGAACGGTCGTGACACAACCCATCGCCGACAGGTTCGGCTCCACCTCCTCCCGAGCCGCACCGCCCTACGCCCAGGGCTCCTCCGCCAACCTCGCCGACATCCTCGAACGCGTCCTCGACAAGGGCATCGTCATCGCCGGTGACATCCAGATCAACCTGCTCGACATCGAACTGCTCACCATCAAACTGCGCCTGCTGGTCGCCTCGGTGGACAAGGCCAAGGAGATGGGCATCGACTGGTGGGAGCACGATCCCTCGCTCTCCTCGCGCGCCCGGGGCGACCGCCTGCCGGCCGCCGACCGGGAGCCGGCACGGGAACTGGAGGCCGAGAACGAGCGCCTGCGCGGCGAACTCGCCCGGCTGCGGGCGGAGCCGGGCCTGCCACCGGCCGCCGAGGAGCCCCCCGTCCGCCGCCCCGCACGCGCGAAGCGCGCCGCCCCGGCGCCCCGCACGCGACGCACCCGGGAGGAGTGATGGCCGGCACCGTCGTCTACGCCTACGCCATCGCCAGGAGCACCGAAGCCCTCGGGCCCGCCGCCGCCGGCGCGCACGGGATCGCCGGCGCCCCGGTGCTGCTCCTGCACGCCGACGACCCCGGGCTCGCGGCGGCCGTCAGCCGCGTCCCCGCCGAGGACTTCCGGCAGGACGCCCTCGCCGAGCACCTGGAGGACCTCCAGTGGCTCGAAACCGCGGCCCGGGCCCACCACGCCGTGGTCGCCGCGCTCGCCGCGGTCACCACCGTCCTCCCGCTGCGCCTCGCGACGGTGTACTTCGACGACGACGGCGTGCGCAGCGCCCTCGACGCCCGGCAGGACGAGTTCACGGCGGCGCTCGACCGGCTCGCGGCGCAGGTCGAGTGGGGCGTGAAGATCTATGTCGAGGCTCCGGCACCGGATCCGGTGCCCGAGGGTCCGCCGCCCGCGGACGTCGGGCCGGGCCGGGCCTACCTGCACGCCCGGAGGGCCGTGCGCGACCGGCACGCGGAGCGCTACCGCGCCGCGGAACAGGCGGCGGCCCGGGTGGAGGCCGCCGCGGCCCGACTGGCGGTGGCCCGGGCGCGCCACCGCGTCCACAGCGGGGAGCCGGTGGGGGAGCAGGGCGAGAACGTGCTCAACGACGCCTACCTGGTGCCCGTGGAGCGGGCCGGGGTGTTCCGCGAGGACGTCCTGCGGGCGGGGCAGGGGCTGAACGGGGTCCGCGTCGAGGTCACCGGCCCGTGGGCGCCCTACTCCTTCGCCGTCCTGCCCCAGGACGAGCCGACGGGTGGTGAACGGCCGGTATGAACGGTCAGCAGCCCGGGCCGGGCGACCGGTACGGCGGGCAGGAGCCGCTGCCGGACCGCCGGATCGCCCTCGTCGACCTCCTGGACCGGCTGCTGGGCGGGGGTGTCGTCCTCACCGGCGACATCGTGCTGTCCGTCGCCGACGTCGACCTCGTGCGCATCTCGCTGCGGGCCCTGATCGTCTCGATCAGCGGCCCGGAGCTCTCTCCGTGGCAGGACGGCAGGCGGCTCGGCGGTGATGGGCCGTGAGCCCCTCGGACGCCGGTCGGACCGGCGGTGCCGACCGCGCCGAGCGTGATGGCCGGGACCGTCGCTACGCGGAGGTCGCCGCGGCCGCCGATCGCGCGTTCCGCCTGCTGCCCGCGTCCCCCGAGGACGGCCGTCGGGTGCGGGACCGGCAGCCCCACCCGGCCCGCAGGATCAACACCGACGGCACCGACCCCGAGGACGTCGAACGGGACCTGGTCCAGCTCGTGCTCACCCTGGTCGAACTCCTGCGGCAGCTCATGGAGCGCCAGGCGCTGCGCCGGGTCGACGCCGGGGACCTCAGCGCGGAGCAGGAGGAGCGACTCGGTGCGACCCTGATGGCGCTTCACGACAGGATGGACGACCTCTGCGCCCGCTACGGCCTGAACCGCGCCGACCTGAACCTCGACCTCGGCCCGCTGGGAAGCCTCCTGCCGCCCCCGTAGGCGGACCCCGGCCTCACCGGCCGTCCCGCTATCGGCGGCCCCCGCCGTCGGCGGCCGTCCGGCCGTCGACGGTCCTCCCGCTATCGGCGGTCGCCCCAGACCGAGGCGGCGATGCCGACCCGGTTCCGCACGCCGAGCTTGCGCTGGATGTTCGCCAGGTGGTTCTTGACCGTGCCGGCCGAGATGAACAACTGCTCGGCGATCTCCGCGTTGGTTGCCCCGCCCGAGACCAGCCCGGCGATCTCGGTCTCCCGCGGGGTCAGCGGCTCGACGGGCTCCGCCTGCGGCGACGCCGGGGCGGGGGCGGCCAGTTGACGCAGCAGCCGGACGGTGACCTGCGGGCTGATCAGGGTGTCACCGGCCACCGCCGCCCGGACCGCCTCGACCAGCAGGGCGGGGCTGGACCGCTTGAGCAGGAAGCCGGCCGCGCCGTGCCGGAGCGCGGCGTGCACGTACTCGTCCAGGTCGAAGGTGGTCACCACGACCACCCGCAGCGGGTCGGCCACCTCGGGCCCGGCCAGCCGCCGGGTCAGTTCCAGGCCGTCCAGCTTCGGCATCCGGATGTCCGCCAGCACCACGTCGGGGCGGAGCAGGCGGGCCTGTTCGACCGCGGCGAGGCCGTCGGCGGCCTCCGCCACCACGGTGAGGTCGGGCTGGGCGTCCAGGATCATCCGGTAGGCCGCGCGGATGTCGTCGTGGTCGTCGGCCAGGAGGACGCGGATGCTCATGAGGCCCCTTCGGCCGGCAGCGGAAACGTGGCGGTGACCAGCCAGCCCTGCCCGGCGCGCCCGGCGTCGAGCGTACCGCCGAGCGCCTCGACCCGGGCGGCCAGGGCGCTCAGGCCGTGCCCGCCCCGGTGCCGGGGCGGGCTCTCCACCGCTCCGCCGTCGTCGGCGACGGTCAACTCCAGCCGCTGCCCGTCGAGTCGGCGGACGGACACGGTGACCGATCGGGCGGCGGGGGCGTGCCGCCGGACATTGGTCAGCGCCTCGACCACGATCCGGTGGACGGTGGCCCCGGCCTCCCGGCCGACCGGCCGCTCCGGCAGGTCGAGCCGGACCTCGGCGGCCCCGGAGGCGGTGAACCGTGCGGCCAGCGCGGGGAGTTCGGCCAGGCCGGGCTGCGGGGCCCGGCGGCCGGCGGCGTCCTCGTCCGGGGTGCGCAGCAGGGCGACCGTCCGGTCCAGCGAGGAGAGCGCCTGCTGGCCGGACTGCTCGATCCGCCGGAACACCCCGGCCAGTTCGGGGTGCGGCTCCGCCAGGAAGCCGCCGGCCTGGGCCAGCGCGACCATCCCGCTGACGTCGTGAGCCACGAAGCCGTGCAGGTCGTGGGCGAGTTCCAGCTGTTCGGCCCGGCGTGCGGCCGCCACCTCGCGGCGCCGGAGGCCGTCCAGCGACCAGAGGTAGAAGCCGACCAGCGCCGCCCCCAGGGCCCCGACCGCGCCGAAGCCGAGGAGTCCGACCTGCTGCCAGCCCTCGACCGGCGCGGCATAGCGCAGCGGCCAGCAGAGCAGCGCCGCCGCCAGGACCCCGACGGCCACCCGGCCCCGGCCGGTGCGCACCGTCATCGTCACCAGGACCAGCAGCCCGATCAGTTCGGCCACCCCGACCGGCCCCGCCGGGCCGTCCTCGCCGAAGCCGCCCAGCGCCGCCCCGACGGCGGTCAGCGCGAGCGAGACCACCCCCGCCGCCGCCGTCGGCCGTGGCCGTCCGATCCGCACTGCGGCCGCCACCGCGAGCACCGGCACGATGCTCCCCCATTCCCCGATCATGCGCCCAGCCTATGCACCGGGCGGCGCCGCCACCCGTGCCGAACGGCACATGCCGGGGCGGCGGGGCGCCCGCGGACCTCCCGATCGGCATCTGCCGCCGGTACCGGCCCCGCCGCCAGGCTGGAGGCACACCGAACGACGAGAGGAACTCCGATGCTGGACACCGCGGTCACCCCCACCACCAGTGCCGTCGCCACCCCGCTCCCGTACCGGCCCGCCGCGCCGTGGGCGGTCCGGGTGGCCAAGGTCGCGGCGCTGACCGCCGTCCCGTCCGGGCTCTGGCGGGTCGCCCTGGGCGTCGGCATCCCGGTCGGATTCTCCGGGGCGATGGAACGGCAGATGACGGCCCACATGCCGGGCTGGGCCACCCTCTACGTGCTCGCCCTGAGCGCGCTCGCCGAGACGCTGGCCTTCCTCTCCCTGGGCCTGGTCCGCCCCTGGGGCCGGGTCACCCCCAGCTGGCTGCCGCTGATCGGCGGCCGCCGGGTGCGTCCGTGGGCCGCCGTGGTCCCCGCCGGAGTGGGGGCGGTGGCGGTCACCGCGCTCACCTTCGCCGCCGGCTTCGGCGGGTGGTACGGCCCGAACGCCATGGGCAACCCGGAGGCCCCGCACGGCCTGGCCGGTCTGGCCATGACCCTCTGCTACGCCCCGCTGCTGCTCTGGGGCCCGTTGCTCGCGATCGTCACCGTGGACTACCACCGCCGTTCCAGGGCCGGCGCGCGCTGATCCGTCGCCGGCGGGGGCCGGCCCGGCGCCACCGGGCGGTCGCCGGATGGGTGCCGCTGGGTGGCATGCGAACGATGCCTCGTCGAGGCTGGGCGGGAGTCCCGCGGCGGAGAGGTGCGGTGTCGATGTTCGATACGAGCTTTGCGTTCCCGCGTTCCCTCCCGCACCCGGTGCCCGGAGCGCGGGGCCGGGTCGCCGTCCCCTGTGGACCGGTCTGACGTAGCACCCCGAATCCCGAGTCGCAGCCTGGGAGTTGCTCGGGCACTACACCCCGCGGGACCATCACGCCGCACTCGCCGCGCTCCCCGCCCTGGGCCTCTCCGCCAAGCTCGGTGGCGACCCCGGCCGACCCCTCGCCGCCGAACTCCTCCGCCTCGCCCGGGCCGGCCTGTCCGCCCGTGTCGCCGCCGGCGTCGAGCCTCCGCACGTCCCCGCCTGCCTCGACCCGCTGGACGACCTCGTCGAGACCGGCAGCACGTTCGCCGACCGGTGCCTGCGACGCTGGCGCGGCGACCTCCACCGGGACCCCGCCCGCTACGTCGCCGCGTACCGCGTCTGACCCCGGACGCCGCCCGCGCTCCGACACCGACCACCGGGCCACCGTCCGCCGGGGCGTGCGGGCCCGGCCCCGCTTCCCTACGCCGGGTGCCGCCATCCGGAACCACGGAGGTGTGTCGTACGTCGTAATCGGGGGTGATCGGCCGGGGGGACAGGCCGCCCGGCACGTTAGGCTGCACCTTTCGGGGAGCGGCCTGGTGCCGCCATCGGATCGTCGTCGAGACCCGCCGGACCGGGCACGGCCCGTCCCACGAACGGATCTCGTCCTGCCACGGAGGTACGGCCTTGCACATCGACGCCTGGATCGAGAGCGTCCCACCGGGTGCGGTGTACGCCCTGGTCGCGCTGATCATCGGGCTGGAGTCCCTGGGCATCCCGCTGCCCGGCGAGATCGCCCTGGTGTCGGCGGCCCTGCTGTCCGCCCGCGGTGTGGTCAGCCCGGTCTGGGTCGCGGTCTGCGCGATCCTCGGGGCGATCATCGGCGACTCGATCGGCTACTCGATCGGGCGCAAGGGCGGCAAGCCGCTGTTCGAGAAGCTCGGACGGAAGTTCCCCAAGCACTTCGGGCCGGACCACCTGGCCAGTGCCGAGCGCTCGTTCCAGAAGTGGGGCATGTGGGCGGTCTTCTTCGGCCGCTTCATCGCGCTGCTGCGGATCTTCGCCGGCCCGCTCGCGGGCGCGCTGAAGATGCCGTACTGGAAGTTCCTGATCGCCAACGTGCTGGGCGGCGTGGTCTGGGCCGGCGGCACCACCCTGCTGGTGTACCAGGTCGGCAAGGTCGCCGAGCAGTGGCTGTCGCGCTTCTCCTGGGTGGGTCTGCTGCTGGCCGCGGCCGGCGGCGCCCTCTCGGCCTGGCTGATGAAGCGCCGGGCCGGCAAGGCCGCCCGGGCCCGGGAGGCCGAGGAGGCGGCGGCCGCCGCCGCCGAGCCCGCGGTGGGCGCTCCCGCGGTGGACTGATCGTCACCGGAGCGTTCCAGCAGAGCTGTCCTCCCGCCGGGGTAGCATCGGGCTACCCCGGCGGTGGCATGTAAAGCAGCAGGTGGAGGGCGTTGTGGCGGAGCAGACGTGGGACGCGGTGGATGCCTACTTCTCCGAGCGGCTGGTCGGGCACGACCCGGTGCTGGAGGCCGCGACGGCCGCCGCCGAAGCCGCGGGGCTGCCGCCCATCGCGGTGGCGCCCAACCAGGGCAAGCTGCTGCACCTGCTGGCCCTCACCCAGGGCGCGCGGCGCATCCTGGAGGTCGGCACGCTCGGCGGCTACAGCGCGATCTGGCTGGCCCGGGCACTGCCCGCCGACGGCACCCTGATCACCCTGGAGATCGACCCGGCGCACGCCGAGGTCGCCCGGGCGAACCTCGCGCGGGCGGGCCTGGAGAAGGTCGCCGAGGTCCGGCTCGGCCGCGCCGCCGACTCGCTGGCCGCGCTGGTGGCGGACGGCGCCGAGCCGTTCGACCTGGTCTTCATCGACGCGGACAAGCAGAGCAACCCCGAGTACTTCGCCCGGGCGCTGGAGCTCACCGCCCCGGGCTCGCTGATCGTGGTCGACAACGTGGTGCGCCGCGGCGCCGTCGCCGACCCGGACAGCGACGACCCGGCGGTGGTCGCGATCCGCCGGCTGCACGACCTGATCGCCGCCGAGCCGCGGGTGTCCGCGACCTCCGTACAGACGGTCGGCAGCAAGGGCCACGACGGTTTCACCCTGGCCCGCGTCCAGCGCTGAGCAGCGCGCGACGGCGCCGGGCAGGGACGAGCGAGGGAGAAGAGAGAGCATGCGGATCGGACTGCTGGGCACCGGCCCCTGGGCGGAGCGGGTGCACGCGCCCGTACTGGCGGAGCACCCCGACTTCGAGCTCGCGGGCGTCTGGGGCCGCCGGCCCGAGGCGGCCGCCGCGCTCGGCGAGGCGCACGGCGTGCCCGGCCACCAGGACCTCGACCGGCTGCTCGCCGAGGTGGACGCCGTCTCCATCGCGCTGCCGCCGACCGTCCAGGCGGACCTCGCGGTACGCGCCGCCGAGGCTGGCTGCCACCTGCTGCTGGACAAGCCGGTCGCGCTGACCGTCCCGGACGCCCGGCGTGTCGTCCAGGCCACCGAGGCGCACGGCGTCGCCACGGTGGTCTTCTTCACCGTCCGCTTCGGCGGCGAGCAGCTGCCGTGGATCGAGAAGCAGGCCGCCACCGGCGGCTGGTTCACCGGCCGCTCCGACTGGCTCGGCTCGGTCTTCGCACCCGACAGCACCAGCCCGTACGCGGCCTCGCCCTGGCGGCAGGAGAAGGGCGCGCTCTGGGACGTCGGCCCCCACGCGCTCTCGGTGCTGCTCCCGGTGCTGGGCGACGCGGTCCGGGTGACCGCGGTCGCCGGCCCCCGGGACACCGTCCACCTCGTGCTGCTGCACGCCGGTGGCGCGTCCAGCACCCTCGCGCTCAGCCTGACCGCCCCGCTCGCGGCCGGCGGCACGGGCATGGAGCTGCGCGGCGAGTCGGGCGTCGTCCACCTCCCCGAGCGCGGCGAGGGCCCGCTGGCCGCGCTCCACCGCGCCCTGGACGCCCTGCGCGACTCCGCCCGCACCGGCGAGCCACACCCCTGCGGCGCGGCCTTCGGCCTGCGGGTGGTCGAGATCCTCTCCGCCGCCGAGCGCTCGCTGGCCACCGCCGCCCCGGTCGACGTCTGACGCGCCGCGCCCGTGCGGCGGCCGCCCGACGCGACCGCCGCCCCACGGCCGGGGCCGCGATACCCGGCCCCGGAGCGCGGCCGACGTGCTCGGCCGGTTCGGCGGCGTGCCGAACCCCCTCTGGCGGCGGGCGGTGTTCGTGCGGAACCGTGGGAGCAGGACGTTCGCGAGCCGGAGAGGGCTGCCCCATGACGGAGACGGTGCTGCGCCACCACCGGGAACTGACGGCGGCCCTGCGCCGGGCGCTGGTCGCGCTGTACGCGGAGGTGCGGGCGCCGTTGCTGCACCTGCCGAACTACGCCGTCGCGGCCTTCGTCGAGCGCCTGGAGCTGCACAGCGGGCAGCCGGGGTTCGAGGCCGTCCTCGGGTACGACGGCACCGAGCCGGTCGGGTATGCGTACGGCAACACCGTGGAGTCCGGCGACCGCTGGTGGGCCCGGCTGGCCAGGGCGACACCTCCGGAGCTGACGGCCGCGCCGACCTTCGCGCTCAGGGAGCTGGGGGTGCGCGCACGCTGGCGCGGCACCGGTGCCGCGCGCCGGATCCACGAGGGGCTCACGGGCGGCCGTGGCGAGGGGTGCGTCATGCTGATGGTCAACCCGGCGGCCGGGGGCGGCAAGGTGCTCGCCCTGTACGAGGCGTGGGGCTACCAGGTCGTGAACGAGGTCCCGCCCACCGCCGAGGCGCCGCCGTTGGTGGCGATGGCCCGGGCGTGCCGGTGGCCCGACGGCGGCGCACCCGGGTACTGACGTCCGGCCGGGTGGCCGCCGGCCTACCAGCCCTGGGGCGGTGCCTCCGGTCGGCGGTCGGCGGGGCGGGCCGGGGGGATGGGCGGGGCGGTGAAGTCGCGCGGGCCGGTCCACAGGGCGGGCACGGCGTCGCTGCGGCGGGCCAGTTCGTAGGCCAGGGCCTCGTAGTTGACGCGCCAGCCGTGGAAGTGCGGCCAGGCGTCGGAGGCGGAGCGTTCGCGGGGGAACCCGGCGGCGGTGATCATCGCCACCGCCGCGTCGAACTCGGTGAAGCTGAGGCGGATCGGGCTGTCCGGCGCCGGGTCCGGGTCGAAGGCGACGCGCAGCGAGCTGCCGACGTCCCGCAGCGCGGTGAAGCCGGCCCGCAGGACGAGGCGGGCCTCGGGCGGCGCCGAGCGCGGGTTGATCGCCAGGTGGATCGCGGCGGCGTCCATGACGGCGATCAGGCCCACCACCCAGCTGCGGTTCGGCTGCGGGGAGCGGAACGACAGCAGTACGGGGTAGTTGGAGTGGCTCTCGCCGATGTCGGCGGCGAGCCGCTCCCAGTCGCGGTAGAGCTGGGGGAGCGCGGTCTCGGTGTCCACGAGGGACTGCCGGGCCAGCAGCTCCGGGCCCCAGGCGGGTTCGCCGGCCCGGGACTTGAGGAGCGTCACCTCCACCTCGCGGCGGTTGTAGGCGCCGTACAGGGTCGGCAGGTAGGCGATCTGCAGGGCGATCACCAGCGGGCCGCTGGCGGCGGCCATGAAGTCGATGACCGAGAGGTGGAGCCGGTCCCCGCTGGCGAAGCCGAGGGTGAAGAGGCTGGAGCCGGCCTCCCGGAAGGAGACCGCCCAGTTCAGCCGCGAGGTGCCGTGCAGCAGCAGGGTGTACGCGAGCAGCATGCTGCCGAGCCACACCCCGAGCATGCCCAGCAGGATCAGCGGCGCCAGCCAGGTCTGCGCCCGGTCCTGGGCGCGGTAGCCGCCGAAGGGCGTGGCGGACAGCCGCAGCAGCGCCCGCAGGCCCCGCCAGAGCCGGTGCACCAGGGAGGAGTACAGGCCGCGCGGCACGACCAGGGTGCGCAGGATGCTCGCGACGGTGAGCACCAGGATCAGCGCGCCGGCCAGGGTGTGGATCAACCTCATGGCGACATTGTGGCGGTACGGCGGCATTGACAGCGCACAGCCCTCCGCTGAATGCTAAGCAAGCGCTTAGTCAGAAACGCTGACCAGGAGAGTGAGCCCATGCCCGACACCCCCGCCGACCCGCCCGGCCTGGACCTCGACCGGCTCCGCGGCCATCTGGACCGCGAACTGCCCGGCACCGTCCGGGGCGCGCTGCGGGCCGAGCTGATCGAGGGCGGCCGCTCCAACCTCACCTACCTGCTGACCGACGGCACCTCCCGCTGGGTGCTGCGCCGCCCGCCGCTCGGGCACGTGCTGGCCACCGCCCACGACATGGGCCGCGAGCACCGGGTGATGACCGCCCTGCGCGGCACCGGCGTCCCCGTCCCCGCCACCCTGCTGCTGGACACCGGCGCGGACGTCCTCGGCGCGCCCTGGTACCTGATGGAGTACGTCCCCGGCACCGCGCACCGCGACGCCGGCCCGCTCGCCGCCCTCGGCGAGAAGCGCGTCCACGCCCTCGGCGAGCGGTTGGTCGACACCCTCGCCGCCCTGCACCGGATCGACCCGGCCGCCGTCGGCCTCGCCGACTTCGGCCGCCCCGAGGGCTTCCTGGAGCGCCAGCTGCGCCGCTGGTCCACCCAGCTCGCCGCCTCCCGCAGCCGGGACCTGCCCGGCGTCGACCGGCTGCACGAGCTGCTCGCCGCCCGGCTGCCCGACTCCCCGGCGCCCGCGCTCGTCCACGGCGACTACCGGCTGGACAACGTGCTCGTCGACGGGCACGACGCCATCAGCGCCGTCCTGGACTGGGAGATGTCCACCCTCGGCGACCCGCTCACCGACGTCGGCCTGCTGGTGATGTACACCGAACTCGCCGGTGTCGGCGGCGGCATCATCCCCTCCGCCGCCACCGCCCCCGGCTTCCCCGCCGCCGCCGAACTCGTCGCCCGCTACGCCGAACTCACCGGACGCGCCGCCGCCGACCTCGACTGGTACGTGGCCTTCGCCTCCTTCAAGCTCGCCGTCGTCGCCGAGGGCATCCACTTCCGCTTCCGGCAGGGCCGCACCCTCGGCGCCGGCTTCGAGCGGGCCGCCGAGATCGCACCCGTCCTCGCCGAACACGGCCTGACCACCCTCACCGCCCGGTAGGAGCACCGACCGATGGATTTCGCCTACGACGCCCGGACCGAAGAGCTGCGCGAGCGCCTGCTGGCCTTCATGGACCGGCACGTGTACCCGGCCGAAGCCGTCCTGGAGGCCCAGCTGGCCGACCCCGGCCGGCCCGTCTGGAACGTGCCGCCGATCGTCGCCGAGCTGCAGGCCGAGGCCCGCGAGCAGGGCCTGTGGAACCTCTTCCTGCCGGACCACCCGGACCACCCGGACCACCCGGACCGGCCGGGGCAGGGCGGCGCCGGCCTGACCAACCTCCAGTACGCGCCGCTCGCCGAGATCACCGGGCGCAGCCCGCAGCTCGCGCCGCCCGCCCTCAACTGCGCCGCCCCGGACACCGGCAACATGGAGCTGCTCGCCCAGTTCGGCTCCGCCGAGCAGCGCGAGCGGTGGCTGCGGCCCCTGCTGGACGCCGAGATCCGCTCCGCCTTCGCGATGACCGAGCCCGACGTCGCCTCCTCGGACGCCACCAACATCGCCACCCGGATCGAGCGCGACGGCGACGAGTACGTCGTGACCGGGCGCAAGTGGTACATCACCGGCGCGATGAACCCGCGCTGCCGGATCTTCATCGTGATGGGCAAGACCGACCCCGGCGCCGAGCCGCACCGTCAGCAGAGCATGATCCTCGTCCCACGCGACACCCCCGGGGTCACCGTCCGGCGGGGCATGAAGGTGTTCGGCTACGACGACGCCGACCACGGCGGCCACGCCGAGGTCCACTTCGACGGCGTCCGGGTCCCGGCCGGCCACCTGATCGGCGCCGAGGGCTCCGGCTTCGCGATCGCCCAGGCCAGGCTCGGACCCGGCCGGATCCACCACTGCATGCGGGCCATCGGCATCGCCGAACGCGCCGTCGAGCTGATGTGCCGCCGGACGCTGGACCGGGTGGCCTTCGGGCGCCCGCTCGCGGAGCAGGGCGTGGTGCAGGACTGGATCGCCGAATCCCGGGTCCGGATCGAGCAGTTGAGGCTGCTGGTGCTGAAGACCGCCTGGCTGATGGACACCGTCGGCAACCGCGGCGCGCACGCCGAGATCCAGGCCATCAAGATCGCCACCCCGCGCACCGTCGAATGGATCCTCGACAAGGCCGTCCAGGCCCACGGCGCGGCCGGCGTCAGCCAGGACACCCCGCTCGCCCAGCTCTGGGCCGGCAACCGCACACTGCGCCTGGCCGACGGACCGGACGAGGTGCACAAGCGCTCGCTGGCCCGGCGCGAGCTCAAGCGCCACCGGGCGGCCGACCGCTAAGGGGTGTCGGCAGAGTCCCGCCGGGTCCGCGACGCGACTTTGCCAACACCCCCTGGGCGCGGGCCGCCGGGCGGGTGACCGTCGGGCACCGCGCCCGGCGTGTCATACCGCGGTAGCACGGCGGCAATTGGCTCCGCGGTATGACGTTCGTGCACCACCCCGGCCCGTACGGTCACGGTACGGGCCGGGCCGGTGGGCGGCGGCCGTCGACGGTGAGGAGCTGGGGGAGCCATGCGGGGAGTGACGAGGGAAGTCGTGCGGGGTGTCACGCGCAGGCGGGGCTCGGGGCAGGGCAGGCGGACCGGGATCGCCGCGCTGCTGGCGGCCACGGCGGTGCTGGGCACGGCGGTCGCGCCGGCGGCGGCGCGGGACGCGCCGACCGTGCCGGAGCGCCTGGCCCGCGCCTGGCTGCCGCAGCCCACCGGGCCGTACCCGGTCGGCACCACCTCGCTGCACCTCACCGACGCCGGACGGGCGGACCCGTGGCAGCCCGGGCGGGCCCGGGAACTGATGATCAGCCTCTGGTACCCGACCGCGCGCCCCGCGGTCGGCGACGAACGGGCCCGCTCCATGGAGCCGGGCGCCGCCGAGCACTTCGGCGGCGACGGCGGCGCCGCCGTCTTCAACTACCGCGCGGCGAGCGGGCGGACGGACTGGTCGGCGATCCGCACGCACGCCCGCCAGGACGCGCCCGCCCTGCCCGGCGGCGGCCGCCCGCGCCCGGTGGTGCTCTACTCGGCCGGGCTCGGCGACCCCCGCACCTGGGGCACCGGCCTGGTCGAGGACCTCGCCTCGCGCGGCTACGTGGTGGTCACCGTCGACCACACCTACGACGCCTCCGAGGTGGCCTTCCCGGACGGCGGCCTGGCCACGTCGGTCTTCCCCGGCATGCTCGGCACGCCCGACCTCGACATCGGCGCCCTGCTGCGCAAGGCGATGCGGGCCCGGGTCGACGACACCCGCTTCGTCCTGGACGAACTGGCCGCGCTGCGCACCGACCGGCGGCTCCCGGCCGGTCTCGGGAGCTCGCTGGACCTGACCCGGATCGGCATGGTGGGCCACTCGGCCGGCGGTTTCACCGCCGTCCAGACCATGCACGACGACCCGCGCGTCACCGCCGGCGTCAACATGGACGGCCAGCTGCACTTCCCCGGGCCGACCGGCGAGGGCGTCTTCCTGAGCAGCGTCGCCGAGGACGGTCTGGACCGCCCGTTCCTGCTGATGGGCACCCACAGCGCGGACTCCGGCGACCACCACCACCAGCCCGGCTGGGACGCCCTCTGGCAGCACAGCCGGGGCTGGCGCGCCGACGTCACACTGGCCGGTTCGCAGCACGGCTCGTACACCGACGCGCAGTCGCTGCTGCCCCAACTCGCCCGGCAGGGCGCGGTGGACGGCGAGGCGCTGCGGGCCGACGTCGGTGACGTCCGCCCGGAGCGGGCCGTGCTCGCCACCCGGGCGTACGTGGCCTCGTTCTTCGACCGGTGGCTGCGCGGGCACGACGACCACCTGCTGGACGGGCCCTCGCCGCGCTTCCCGGAGATGGAGTTCGCCCGCTGACACGGGCCCGGGCCGGCCCGGGGCGGCACCGGCCCCGGGCGCGGTCAGCGGATCTCGGAGTCCGGGTTGGCGGCGTCCCAGTCGCGCCGGGAGTCGAGGATCGCGTCGTGGTGGTCGTAGGACCAGTCCACCATGGCCCGGATCAGATGGGTCAGGCTGTGGCCGACCGCGGTCAGCTCGTAGTCCACCTGCGGCGGGACGGTCGGGTGGACGGTCCGCGACACCAGCCCGTCCCGCTCCAGCCGGCGTACCGTCAGGGTCAGCATCCGCTGCGAGATGCCCGGCACGGCGCGCTGGAGTTCGCGGAACCGCCGGACGCCCTGGGCGAGTTCGACCACCACCAGGACGGACCACTTGTCGCCGAGCCGGTCCAGCAGCCCGCGGATCCCGCAGTCCACGCCGTCCTCGCACCAGACCACCGGCCGGGGGGTGGTTACCGCGGTGTGCCCCACTGACATCGAAGTGCCTCCTTACGCCGAACGGTCAGGTTACCGAGGATGGTCACCGGGCGGCGCGGAGAGCCGCGGGCCCGGAACCGATCTTGGAGGTCGTGGTGCTTCTCGTCACCGGTGTCAACGGAGGACTCGGCGCTCTGGTGCTGGAGCGGCTGGCCGCGCTGCCGGGCGGGCTCGACGGGGTGCTGGCCGGCAGCCGCACCCCGGAGCGGACCCCGGCGGCCGGCGTACCCGTCCGGACGGTGGACTTCGACCGGCCGCGGACCCTGGCGGCCGCCTTCGCCGGGGTGCGGACGCTGCTGCTGATCTCGGCCGGCTACGGCGAGGACGACGTGGTGACCGCCCGTCACCGGGCCGCGATCGAGGCCGCCGAGCGGGCGGGCGTCGAGCACGTGGTCTACACCAGCCTCTCCGGCGACGGCGACCACCTGGCCTACGCGCTGGCGCACCGCTGGACCGAGCGGCGACTGCGCGAGTCCGCCTCGCTGCGCTGGACGATCCTGCGCAACGGGCTCTACGCCGAACTGCTGGGCTCGCTGGCCACGCCGGACCGGGACGGTGTGATCACCGCGCCGCTCGGCGACGGCCGGCTGGCGGCGGTCGCCCGCGCGGACCTGGCCGAGGTCGCGGCCACCGTGGCGCTGGCCCCGGCCGGGCACGCCGGGCGGGTCTACGAGCTGGTCGGCGAGGAGGCGGTGGGCGGCGCGGACGTCGCGGCGGCGCTGTCCCGGGCCGGCGGACGGACGGTCGAGTACCGGCCCGGCACGCTGGCCGGGGCGCGGGCGGCCGTGGCGGCCTCGGGCGCCGCGGACTTCCGGGTGCCGATGGTGGCCGGGACGTACTCGGCGATCGCCCACGGCTTCCTGGCCGGGCCGGGCAAGCCGGGGGACCTCGCCGCCCTGCTCGGCCGCCCGCCGCGCCCGGCCCTGGACGTGATCGCGCAGGGCGCGGGAGCGGCCGCGGACTCGGCCGGGTGACCGGGGCGCGGCCCCGCCGGTGCTACTCCCCGAGCACCACCAGCCGGCCGGTGCTGCGGCCGTCGGCGACCCGCTGGACGGCCTCGGCCGCCCCGGAGAGCGGGAGGCGCCCGCTCACCAGCGGTCGCACCACACCGGCCCGGGCCAGCCGGGTCAGCTCCTCGTGGGCGGCCAGCACGGCCTGCGGGTCACGGGTGTTGTAGAGGCCCCAGTGCAGGCCGAGGATGCTGTAGTTCTTCACCAGCGCGTGGTTCAGCGCGGGCGCCGGGATCTCGCCGGCGGCGAAGCCGACCACCACGATCCGGCCCTCGAAGGCGACGCACCGGGTGGAGCCGGTGTAGGCCGCGCCGCCGACCGGGTCGAAGACCACGTCCGCGCCGTGTCCGCCGGTGGCCTCCTTGACCGCCGCGGTGAAGTCCTCGGCGGTCCGGTCCACCACCAGGTCGGCGCCGAGCTCGCGGGCGACGGCCGCCTTCGCGGGGCCGCCGACCACGGCGATCACCCGCGCGCCGGCCGCCCGGCCGAGCTGGACGGCGGCGCTGCCGACCCCGCCCGCCGCCGCGTGCACCAGCAGCGTCTCGCCGGCCCGCAGGGCGGCCCGCCGGTGCAGCGCGAACCAGGCGGTCTGGTAGCCGATGTGCAGGGCGGCGGCCTCCGCGTCGTCCAGCGCCGCCGGGGCCGGGAAGGCCGCCGCGGCGTCCAGCAGGGCGTACTCGGCGAAGGCGCCGGCGGGCAGCAGCGGGGTGCCGATCAGCCGCTCCCCGGCGCGCTCGCCCGCGACCACCTCGCCGCAGAGCTCGACGCCGGGGGTGAACGGCAGCGGCGGGCGGACCTGGTACTGGCCGCGCACCATCAGCGCGTCCGGGAAGTTGACCGCGGCGGCCTTCACCCGGACCAGCAGCTGCCCGGGCCCGGGAGCCGGGCGCGGTACGTCCTCGGCCAGCCGCAGCACCTCGCGCGGCTCGCCCAGCTCGGTGACCTGCCAGGCCCTCACAGCGCCTCGTTCCTTTCGAGCTCCCGCTGGAGCCGGTTCATGCCGCCGAGCCAGCGGTCCGGCTCGGTGGCGCGGGCTGCGTAGTACTCGGCGACCTCGGGGTGCGGCAGGACGAGGAAGCGGTCCTCGCGCAGCGCGGTCAGCAGGGCCCCGGCGACGTCCTCCGGGTCCAGCGCGGTCGGTGCCAGCAGGGCCTCGCCGACCGCGCCGGTCGAGGCCAGCATGTCGGTGCGCACCCCTTGCGGGCAGAGGGCGTGCACCCGCACGCCCCGGTGGCGGTAGGTGGCGGCGAGCCACTCGGCGAACGCGAGCGCGCCGTGCTTGGTGACGGCGTACGGGGCCGAGCCGAGCATGGTGAGCAGCCCGGCGGCCGAGACGGTGGCCACGAACCGTCCGCCGCCGCGCTCCAGCCAGCGGGGGAGCAGCAGGTCGGCGGCGCGTACGTGGGCGAGCACGTTGACCTCCCAGGCGCTCGCCCAGGCGGCGGCCGGCGCGCCGGCCCCGCCCACCGGGGCGACGCCGGCGTTGGCGCACCAGACGTCGATGTCGCCGAGCGCCGCCCGGGCGGCGCTGACCAGCGCGGCGACACCCTCGGCGGAGGCCGCGTCGCCGGGCACCGCGGCGGCGCCGCAGTCCGCGGCCACCTTCCGGGCGGCCGCGGCGTCGAGGTCGTTGACGACCACCCGGGCACCGGCCGCGGCGAAGGCGCGGGCCAGCGCGGCCCCGATCCCCCGCCCGGCGCCGGTGACCACCACGCCCTGGCCCGCGTACTCGGCGGCCGGGCTCCCGTGTTCGTCCGTCACGGCGGTCACATCCCGCCGCCGAGGGTGACGCCGCCGTCGACGACCAGGGTCTGGCCGGTGATCCAGGCGGCGTCGGAGGAGAGCAGGAAGGCGACCGCGCCCGCGACGTCCTCCGGGACGCCGAGGCGGCCCAGCGGGTACGCGGCGGCGACCTGCTCCTCGCGGCCCTCGTAGAGCGCCGCGGCGAACTTCGTCTTGACCACGGCCGGCGCCACGGCGTTCACCCGGATGCCCCAGGGACCGAGTTCGGCGGCCAGCTCGGTGGTCAGCCGCATCAGGGCGGCCTTGGAGACGCCGTACATGCCGATGCCCAGGGAGGCGCGGATACCGGTGATCGAGGCGACGTTGACCACCGAGCCGCCGTGCTCGCCCATCCAGGCGGCGTGCGCGCGGCGGGTCCAGCCGAGCGGGGCGAGCACGTTGACGGCCAGGATCTTGGCGGCGGCCGCCTCGTCGGTGTCCAGGACCGGGCCGAAGACCGGGTTGATGCCTGTGTTGTTGACCAGGTGGTCCAGCCGGCCGAAGGCCTCCATCGTGCGGGCCACCGCTTCGTCCTGGTGGGCCGGGTCGTCCGCCTTCCCCGCGACGCCGATGGCGACCTCGGGGCCGCCCAGGTCGCGGACGGCCTCGGCGAGCGGCTCGGCGGTGCGGGCGGTCAGGCAGACCCGGGCCCCGCGGGCGACCAGCTCGCGCGCGATCCCGAGGCCGATGCCCCGGCTGGATCCGGTGACGACGGCCACCTGGCCCTTGAAGGAGTGCACCACGGAGGGTCCTTTCGCACGGTTCTGCGGAGTTGTCGGGTCCCGCGCCGTCCGGCCGGCCCGGCCGCCAAGGGTTGCCGGGCCGGCCGGACGGACCACCCGACCGGGCTCGTGACTAAGCGCTTGCTTAGCATGCTGTCGGTGCGGGACCCTGTCAACAGTCGGCCGGGCCTCCCGGCCGGCGCAGCCGGAATTCCGGTACGACTCATCTGCGAGGATGGCGCCATGACCAGCACGCCCATCGCCGAGCTCTGGCCGGCCCTGCCCGGCGCCGCCGACGCCCGCCCCGAGGCGGCGTTCCGGCTGCTCCAGGCCGCCGTCGAGTCCTTCGCGGAGCGCGGCTTCCACGCCACCACCACCCGGGACATCGCCACCGCCGCCGGGATGAGCCCGGCCGCGCTCTACATCCACTACCCGTCCAAGGCCGCCCTGCTGGCCGAGATCAGCCGGGCGGGCCACGCGGCCACCCTCACCCTGGTCCGCGACGCGGTGGCCGGCGAGGGCGAGCCGGTGGCCCGGATGCGGCGCCTGGTGGAGGAGTTCACGGCCTGGCACGCCCGGGCGCGGACGGTCGGCCGGGTGGTCAACTACGAGCTGCACGCACTGCCCGAGGACGCCTACACGGTGGTCGCCGCGCTGCGGCTGGACATCGAGCGCGAGGTCAGCTCCCTCATCGCGGCGGGCGTCGCGGCCGGCGCCTTCGAGGTCGCCGAGGTCCGCACGGCGGCCCGCGCCGTCACCTCGCTGGGCATCGACGTGTCCCGCTGGTACACCGACCGCAGCAGCGAGAGCCCGGAGGAACTCGGGCGCCGCTACGGCGAGCTGGTGCTGCGGATGCTCGGCGCCCGGGTCGGCTGAGGGCGGGGCGCGGGTCGGGTGCGCGGGTCGGGTGCGCGGGACTAAGGCTTCACGGCGGTGTGCACGAACCACGAGACGTACTCCCGCACCTGGTACATCTCCACCACCGACCGCAGGTTGAGCCACTTCTCGGCCGGCCCGAACAGCCGCAGCAGGGCGTACGGCAGCCGGAAGTAGGCGTAGAGCGCGTCGGAGGTCGGCCGGTAGCGGGCGGTGGCGTCCAGGGCCTCCTCGACCCGGAAGCCCGCCCGGGCGAGCAGCACGCTCAGGCTGCGGGAGTCGTACCGCTTGGCCCCGGGGAAGACCATCGCGTCCATGAACGGGTCCAGCACCGCGTGCCCCTCGGGGCTGATCTCCTCCGGCGGCGCGCCCACCGGGCCGAGCAGCACCAGGCGCCCGCCCGGCCGCAGCACCCGGTGGAACTCCGCCAGCGCCCGCTCGGGGTCGTAGGCGTGCACCAGGGTCTCCATCGAGTAGACGCCGTCGAAGGAGCCGTCCGGGAACTCCAGGTCGTGGTAGTCGCCCCAGAGGAAGCTCGTCCGCTCCTCCAGCGCCGCGCGGGCGCTGAGCCGGCGGGCCTCGCGGACGTGGAAGTCCAGCACGTCGACGCCGGTGACCCGCAGGCCGAACCGGGAGGCCATCTGCCGCGCCACCACCCCGGCGCCGCAGCCGGCGTCCAGCACCCGTGACCCGGCGGGCAGCGACAGCTTCCGGCCGAGGACGCCCTCCAGCCGGCGCTGCGCCTGCCAGCACCGCCACTTCGACTGGCCCGGTTCGGTCCACCCCCAGTGCCGGGCGTTGCGACAGACGAGCGTGTAGAAGAGCCTGCTCCCCGGGCGCCCGTACACCCGCCGGAGCCCGGTGAGATCGAGTTCGCCACTGACCATCTGAACCTGCCCGGTCTTGCGCTGCTGCGCGGCCCAGCTGCTCCGTGCCGCGGCTGTCCCGCCCAAGCTACCGACGCGGCACTGGGCCCGCCGTCCGGTGCGCCCGCCCGGGTGGCCCGGGTCCGGGCCCCGGACGGCCGGGGCGGGCCGGGCGGGCCGATCCGGGCGGTCCGGAGTCTTGTGCCGGGGCCGGGACATGCCAGATGATCACGGTGTTCGGTCATGATCCACTCAAGGGTCGTGGCCCCGACAGTTCTGATCGACGGGGGTTGGCGATGTCCACACATTCCACGCAGGGCACGCGGTCCGGGGCCTCCGGGCCCGAGGACGAGGGCGGCCCGGGGCGCCGTCCGGGCCGGCGCGCCCTGCTCGCCGGGCTGACCGGCGCGGGCGCCGTGGCCGGGAGCCTGGCGCTCGGCGGCCGGAGCGCCCTCGCCGCGCCCGCCGCGGTGGCGGCCGGTGCGGGCGGGTACGTGGTCGACGTGGTCGCCAAGGGCGCCGACCCGACCGGGGCCACGCCCAGCGACACCGCCTTCCGGGAGGCCGTGGCCGAGGTCCTCGCCGGTGCGCCGGAGACCGGCGTCACCCCGAAGAAGGTCCTGCTGATCCCGCCGGGCACCTACCTGCTCACCCAGCCCGACAGCCTGCTGCCGGCCACCCAGAACACCGACCGCACCAAGCAGAGCGTCATCGACGGCATCTCGATCACGGGGTTCGGCAAGCGCCTCTCCCGCATCGTGTACGCGCCGACGGTCCGCGACACCGTGTTCTGGCGGAACATGGACCGCTACCGGAACATCCGGATCAGCGGTCTGACCTTCGAGAGCCAGGACGCCACCGCGACGTTCAACTACTCGTACTCCTCCAAGACCTTCGGCGTGCAGGACACCTGGTACACCGACGTCGACTGGCGCGGCACCTGGAAGGCCGGCATCGTCCTCGACGGCCCCACCGCCAACTCCAACCTCAACAGCGAGATGGGCTGGGACCACTGCCAGATCAGCGGCAGCTACGCGGACGCCTTCCTGGTGATGGGCGGGACACCGACCGAGCAGCAGCAGGACCAGTTCCTCAACTTCTCCTTCCGTGACTGCAAGGTGGAGTTCCAGTCCGGCGTCTTCGTGCGCAACGAGCGCGGCGGCTCGATGAACTTCATCGGCGGGTCGTACATCCTGGTCGACGCCAAGTCGACCGGCACCTTCTTCAAGCTCGGCGCCAACTCGCCGCGCGCCGACTCGGTGATGCGCCTGTACGCCCAGGGCATCCGCTTCGAGATCCGCGGCCCGGGCCACAAGGTGATCGACTCCTCCTGGTACAAGGGCAGCATCACCTTCGTGTCCTGCGACGACACGGCCCGCTCGTTCGAGTCCTGGGTGGACGACACCGTCGTCCCCCACGTGTACCGCTTCGACGCCGTCAACCCCTCGCGCGGGCCGGTGATCCGCTACCAGGACTGCGCCCTGCTCGGGTCGCACCAGGTGACCTCCGGCACCGCGACCACCGCCGGCAAGCTGCTGTACGACGGCAGCCGGTTCGCCAACCGGTCGGAGGGCACCGGGGCCGCCGGCTTCCTGCGCTGGACGGGCCCCGCGCCCTGGTACGAGTTCCGCGACTGCCTGGTGAAGGGCGTCCGGCTGCCCGACGCCAAGGTGCCGTAGCCGAGCCGACGGCGTGCCCCGGACCGGTTGGTCCGGGGCACGCCCGGTCTGTCGGGGCGCCCGGTCTGTCGGGTCGCGCCCGGTCCGTCGGGGCAAGCCTGCGGAAAAGCGGCTGACAGCCCGACGGCACCAGCGCTACGCTCCCCGCGATGACTACTCCTTCCGCATTCG
The DNA here is from genome assembly GCF_055561235.1 of Kitasatospora sp. NPDC022856. Classification (NCBI taxonomy): domain Bacteria; kingdom Bacillati; phylum Actinomycetota; class Actinomycetes; order Kitasatosporales; family Streptomycetaceae; genus Kitasatospora; species Kitasatospora sp. NPDC022856. The sequence goes on from NZ_JBVHHE010000029.1 coordinate 50,669, forward strand.
GATTGGGGGCCCCGTCCGCGCAAGGTGAGTGCTGATGCTCACCTCGCCCGCGAACAGGCCTTCCCGCCTTTCCCTCTGGCTGCGCGTGCGCGAGTTCGCCGTGCCGCCGTCCATGATCGAGACCGCGACGGCCCGCCGGCAGGCCGGCGACTGGGCCGGAGCCTGCGCCGCCGCGAACATCGACGTCGACCTCGACCTGCGCACCGTCACGCGCACCCACGGCCGGGCCCTCGCCGCCGAACTCCGCGCCGACCTGCGCCGACTGGCCCCCGACCTGCTCCGCTGGCATCTGCCGAGGATCGCCCCGGACGGTCTGCTGCGCCCGGGCCTGACGGTCGCCCTGGCCCGCTACGACGCCCACCGGCCCGACGGCGGGCCCCCGGTGCGGCTCGTCGCCCGGACGCCGCCCGCCTGGGCGGACGCCGGCCAGCGGATCAGCCTCGCCCTCTGGGACGGCTCCCACCGCGCGGCCGGTGCCTCCCGCTACCCCCACCCCCGCCCCGACCGGCGGTTCCGTCTCGACCTGCACCGCCACCTGTGGGACGCCCACCGCAGCGGCGAACTGCGCCACCGGTCCGGCGCCGACGGCCGCTCCCGGCCGGACCGGGAGCCCGGTCCGCGGGGCGAGCCGCCGCCCCTGCCGGACGCACCGGGGCTCCGCTGCGCCGTCGACCGCTGGGCCGCCGAGGCCGACATCCTGCTCGCCGCCGAGGGGCGCGCCGCCGGGCCGGTGGGCGTCCGCCTGGGAGCGCGGCGGCGGCTGCTCCTGGAGCCGGTCGCGGACCGGGACGGCCCGGGGCCGCCCGCCCGGCGGATCGTCGCCGCGCCCGTCGGCGGCGCCGGCCCGGTCCTGCCGGTGCTGCCCGACGCGGCGACCTGGGTGCTCCCCGACCTCGATCTGCTCCGCACCGGTGCGATCGGGGCCGACCGGCTGCACCCGCTGGTCGCCGCGGCGCTCGCGCCCGGCCACGCGCCGGCCGGACCGGCCCCGCTCCAGGACCGGCCCGGGCAGCCGCGCCCGGTGGACTGTCGCGGGGCCCGGCACCGGATCGGCCTGGTCGACGGCGTGCTGACGGCGCTGGACCACGACCCGGCGGAGATCCGCCGGGAGGAGCTGCTGGTCGCGCTGACCGGCACACCGCTGCCCTGCCTGCAGGCCATCGACGAGGCGCACCGGCGCCCCGCCGGCCTCCACGGTGTCCGTGAGCGGCTCGACCACGGGGACACCGCCGGTGCGCTGGCGGTCGTCGAGGGGCTGCTCGGCCCCGACGCCCCGCTGCGCGGCGGCGCGCTGCGGGACGAGCTGGAGTCGGCCGCGCGGCGACGGATCAGCTACGGGCTGTTCCGGGCCGGCCTGGTCGAGCACAGCCCGAGCCCGGACCGCCGCCGCCCGCGCGACCGCCGTTCCGGGGCCCTCGGGGCGACCGCGCGCTGATCCCGGGCCTCGCCCGCCGCCCTTTCCCCACATTCACGTACTCCCCCCAGACTCCGAGGTGATCGAACATGCCCATGTCCACGTCCCTGTCCACGTCCCTGTCCGACTCCCCGGCCGTCCCGTTCTCGGCGGCCGCCACCCTCGCCGACCCGGACCGGGCCTCCCAGCTCGACGTCGCCGACGCACTGCTCGCCCTGCTGCGCGAGACCGGTACCGAACCGCGCCCCGACGACCAACTGGAGGCGCTCACCCTGGCGGTGGCCGCCGACCGCCCCGTCCTGCTGTGGGGCGAGCCGGGCATCGGCAAGACCGCCGCCCTGACCCAGCTGGCCGAGACCCTGGACCTGCCGCTGACCACCGTGATCGCCAGCGTGCACGAGCCGTCCGACTTCTCCGGCCTGCCCGTCCTCGGCTCCGATCCGGCGCAGCAGGGCGTCCCGATGGCCCCGCCGGACTGGGCCGTGCGCCTGGTCCGGGCCGGCCGGGGGCTGCTCTTCCTCGACGAGCTGTCCACCGCGCCGCCGGCCGTCCAGGCCGCCCTGCTCCGGCTCGTCCTGGAGCGGCGGATCGGCGCGCTGCAACTGCCGCCCGAGGTCCGCATCGTGGCCGCCGCCAACCCGCGCGCCTCGGCGGCCGACGGCTGGGAGCTGAGCCCGCCGCTGGCCAACCGCTTCGTCCACCTCCAGTGGGTGCACGACCACGACGTGGTGGTCCGCGGTCTCGGCGGGACGTGGCCCCGGGCCACCCTGCCGCGGCTCGACCCGCGGCGGCTGGCGGAGTCGGTCGCCTTCGCCCGGCGCGCCGTCTGCGGCCTGCTCGCCGCCCGCCCCGCGCTCGTCCACCGGCTGCCCGCCAACGAGACCCGCCGGGGCGGCGCCTGGCCGTCGCCCCGGAGCTGGGAGACGGCGCTCTGCCTGGTCGCCTTCGCCACCGCGGCCGGCTCCTCCCGGGACGTCCTCTCCCTGCTGGTCAGGGGCACGGTGGGGGACGGACCCGGGCTGGAGCTGCTGGCGAGCCTGGACCGGATGGACCTCCCGGACCCGGAGGAGCTGCTGGCCGATCCGGCCGGCGCCGAACTGCCCGAGCGCGGGGACCTCCGCCAGGCCGTGCTCGACGGGGTGGTGGCCGCCGTCCGCAAGCGGCCGGAGAAGGACCGCTGGGACGCGGCGTGGACGCTGCTCGTCCGGGCGACCGAGACCGGCGCCCCGGACCTGGTGGTCGTCCCGGCGACCACGCTCGCCTCGCTGCGCCGGCCGGACTGGGACGTCCCGGCCGCGATCGAGCGGCTGGCCGGGGTGGTCTCGCTGTCGAACCGGGCCGACCGGTCGGTGGCCCGGGTCGCCGCCAAGGCGGGCCGATGAGTCAGGGGAGTCAGGGGAGCCCGATCAGCCGGATGAGTCCGGGGAGTTCGATGAGTGCGGGCCGGGTGGCGGTGCCGGACGGGCCCCGGGGGCTGGACCTCGACAAGCTGTTCGCCGCCCGGCTGCACGCGGCGAAGGTCCGGCCCTACCTGGCGACGGCTCTGTTCGCGCTGCACACCGTGGAGTCGCGGCGCGTGCCGACGATGGCGGTGGACCGGCACTGGCGGTGCTACGTCTCACCGGTCTTCGTGGACCGCACGCCGGTGGAGGAACTGGCCGCGGTCTGGGTGCACGAGGTCTCGCACCTGCTGCGGGACCACCACGGGCGCAGCGACCGGGTCGCCGAGGAGCGCGGGCTGACCGGCCCGGGGGAGCGGCTGCGGATGAACATCGCGGCCGACTGCGAGATCAACGACGATGCCTTCGGCGACGGGCTGGTCGAGCCCGAGGGCGCCGTCCGCCCGACCTCCCTCGGGCTCCCCGACGGGGGTCTGATGGAGGACTACCTGCCCCTGTTCAGCCTCGGGCCGCTGACCGAGAGCCTGATCTGGCTGGACTGCGGCAGCGGCGCCGACGGACTGGAGCGGGAGTGGGAGTTCGGGCCGGACGGCGCGCACGGGCTGAGCGCCCAGGAGCGAGACGCGGTGCGGTTCCGGGTGGCGCAGGGCATCACCGCCCGGCCGGGCAGCGCGCCGCAGGCGTGGCAGCGGTGGGCCGAGGAGGCCTTCCACCCGCCGCAGCGGTGGCGGGAGTTGCTGGGCGCGGCGGTCCGCACGGCGGCGGCCGGCTCGGGCGCGGGCGAGGACTACACCTACGGCCGGCCGTCGCGGCGCTCGGCCGGGCTGCCCGGCGTCGTGCTGCCGAGCCTGCGGCGCAGACCGCCCCGGGTCGCCGTGGTGATCGACACCTCCGGCTCGGTCAGCGACGCCGAACTGGGCAGCGCGCTGCTCGAAGTGGCCGCGATCGCCCGGGCCGTGGGCGGCCGCCGAGACCTGGTCACCGTGCTCCCGTGCGACGCGGCGGCCCGGGTCGCGCACCCGCTCTGCCGGGCCGAGGGGATCCCGCTGGTGGGCGGTGGCGGCACCGACCTGCGGACGGGTTTCGCCCGGGCGCTGCGGGGCCCGTCCCGGCCGGACGTCGTCGTGGTGCTGACGGACGGGCAGACGCCCTGGCCGGAGTCGCGGCCGCCGTGCCGGACGGTGGTCGGGCTGTTCCCCCGGGCGCGGACCGACTCGCACCTGGACGAGGAGGACCCGGACTACGAACCGGAGGCCCCGCCGGAGTGGGCCGCCGTGGTGCAGATCGGGTAGGCACGCGCGGTCCGGCGCCTCCGGGCACTCCCGGGCCGGTCCGTCCGCCGCCGACCGATCCGTCCGCCGCCGGGTTCGCGCCCCGCCCGCCTTCCGGATCCGCCGGGTGAGTGAAGTCCTTCACTCCATCGGGTGGGGGCGGGCGGGTGTCGGGCGGAGGCGGCGGTTAGCTGGACGACGGGGGTCGTTCGGAAGGGCGCGGATGGGGCGTACGGTTCGGCACGGTGACGTCGCGACCCGCTGCGTGCTCGCGGTCCTGCTGGCCGCCGTCCTCGCCCTGCTGACCGGGGCCGGGACCGTCGACTCCCTCCACCGCCTCGCCCTGGAGCGCTGTGTGACGGTCCAGGAGACGCCCGCCGCGCCCGCCGTGCCGCTCGACCCGGACACCTGCCCCGAGCCCGGCGAACGCCGGCGCGACCACGGGAGCACCTCGGGCACCGCCTCCACCCACCGGGCGGGTCACCACACCCGGGCTCCGCTGCCGGGCCTGCTGCCCCCGGCGCCACGGACGGTGGCCGGCCTCGTGGCCGGCGCCCCGCCCGGTCGCGCCGCGGGCCGCCCCGGCACCGATCCCGCCCGCCCCGACGGGGCCGGGCGAGGGACCGTCCTGCGCTGCTGACCGGCCCCGGGGCCGTGCTCGGGGGTCCTGGGCCCCCGCGCGGTCCCGCCCGTGTCCACCGTCGGGTTCACACCGCAGGAGATCCACCATGCCCTTCGACGTCTACACCGCCATGGGCGCGCTGGTGCGCGCCGAGGCCTGCCGCACCACCACGCCTGCCCTGCCCGCCACGCCGACAGCGACCGCCCCGCCCGCCTCGTCCGCCGAGCAACTGCCCCCCGTTGCGGAGGAGTTCGGCGGCGGTCCGACCGCGTGCGACACCGACCGGGCGCGGCGCGGGCCGTCGGCCCGCTCGTCGACCCGGCCGTCCGCCCTCTCCTCGGCCCTGCGCCGGCTGGCCGCCCGGCTGGGCTGAGCCGCCGGACGACCCGGGCGGCGGCCGTCCGTCGGTACGGCCGCCGCCCGTGGAGCCCGGCCGCGGGGCCGTGGGCGGGGGTGCCCGTCGCGTTGTCGGTGGCAATGGCTAGCTTGTGCGGTGTCGGCGGGTACGGCCCGTGCGACGACGCTTCCGACGTCGCCCGAAAGGGGCCCTTGCCATGCCAGTCGCCGCCGACGAGCAGGTCACCTATCTGGAGCTGTCCGAGGACGCGGGCAGCGCGCACAAGTTCTACGAGGTCCGGGTCGCCGGCGTGGTCGTGACGGTCAGGTACGGGCGGATCGGTGAGAGCGGCCAGGAGAAGAGCACCTCCTACCCGACGGTGGAGAAGGCGGCCGCCGCCGCGGCGAAGAAGCTGGGGGAGAAGGTCCGCAAGGGCTACGCCCCGGCGGTGCGCGGGGTGCGGCAGCGACGGGCGGTCACCCGCCGGGCGATCGTCAGCAGCGGGTCGACGGCCCGTCAGGCGCCGGTCCTGTGGCGCTTCAGCTCGGGCGCCGCGGCGTTCGGGATCTTCGTCGGGGAGGAGCACGCCTGGGTCGGCAACGAGCGCGGCGACGTCTACACCCTCACCCACGACGGGCTGGTCACCGGCCGGTACGGGCTGCCGGACGGGGTCAAGTGCATCGTGGCCGACGACTGGTGGATCTACGCCGGGTGCGACGACGGCAAGGTGTACGACCTGGGCGGCAAGGTGCCGCGGGTGGCGTACGAGATCGCCGAGGACGTGGACATCTACTGGCTGGACATCCACGACGGGGTGCTCGGCGTGGCCGACGCGCGCGGCGGCATCACCACCGTCGACCACGAGGACGAGTTCCAGTGGCGCCGCAAGGCCACCGGCTCCGACGGCTGGATGGTGCGCTGCGACGACGACGGCGTCTTCCACGGTCACTCGCGCGGCGTCGCCCGCTACGCGGCCCGCAGCGGCGACCCGGTCTGGCACACGCCGACCGAGGGCGAGGTGCTGTTCGGCTGGCAGGAGCGCGACGAGGTGTTCGCCGGCACCTCGCGCGGCTGGGTGCACCGGCTGCGCAAGGCGGACGGCTCCGAGGCCGCCCGCTACCGCTGCGACGCCGCGGTGTTCTCCTGCGCGTCCTCGCCCGACGGCCGGTACGTCTTCGCCGGGGACAACCACTCCTCGGTCTACTGCTTCGCCGCGGACGGCACCCGCCTGTGGAAGCTCGGCACGGGCTGCGGTTCGGCCTACAGCATGCAGTACCGCGACGGCCGGCTCTACATCGTGACCACCGACGGCTCGCTGGCCTGCCTGGACGCGAGCGAGCAGGCGGTCCAGGCGGCCGAGGGCGGCCAGGTGCCGCAGGCCGCCGAGGTGGACGGCAGCGGGTGGCAGGCGGCGGTGGCGGGCGCCGAGCTGGAGGTAGTGGTGGCCGGCTCGGCCGGTGCGGACGGGGGCATCGAGGTGGAGTGCGTCCAGGAGGGCACCCGGGTGCGGGTGCGGGTGGTGTCGGCCGGGTTCGACCGGAACCGCCGGGTGCAGTTCCCCAAGGACATCCGGGTGCCGGGGGCCCGCTACGTGGTGGCGGAGGTGCTGGAGTCGGGCAACGGCGGGTTCTACCGGGCGCGCGGCGACATCAAGCGCCTGCTGTGACCGGCGGGCGGGGGCTCGCCCCCGCCGAGCCGTCGTGGACCGTCGCGTGGCCGGTGGCCGCGCGACGGTCGTCATCCGATCCCGGTGACGGTCGACGCCAACGACAGGAGCAGCGCGCCCAGCGCCCCCGCGGCGCCGTAGCGCCGCAGCCCGCGCCGGTCCTCGTGGCGGCGGACGTACCGGGTGGTGGCGGCGGCGAAGGCCAGGCCTCCGCCGACGAACCACGGCCCCCACAGATAGAGGTACCAGCGGGTCAGCCCGACCAGGTCGGGTGCGGGGGTGAGCGCCCCGGCCTCCACCAGCACGCCGTGGCCCACGAACAGAGCGCCGTGCCAGAGGAGCAGCACCGCCGCTCCGCCGCCGCAGAGCACCAGGGGGCGGCTGGTCCGCCCGCCGCGCCGGCGGCGGGTCAGGCCGACGCCCAGCAGCGCCCCGAAGAGCTTCAGGAATCCGGTCACCCACAGGACGGCCACGAACCAGGTGACCCGGTCGTCGGCCAGCTTCAGCAGGGACGGCGACACCGTCGACCGGGCACCGAGGGTGCTGCCCGCAGCCCAGACGAAGCTGGGTACCGCGAACAGCAGCCCCCATGCCGCGGCGACCGCCCCGGGCCACCCGTCCGGGGTGGGCCGCCGGCCGGTGGCCGGCCTCCCGCCCGGGGTCGGTAGGGGCGTCCGACGCAGGTCCGGCCGGGTCGGGCCGGGCCCGCAGTGCTTGATCGTCATGGCTCCACCGTGGCGCGGCCGGGGCGAGGAGGCGTCCTCCCCGGAGACGATCGGCATCCCCCGCGCGAGCTACTTCCGGGTGAGCCGTCTCCCGGCTGAGCCGTCTTCCGGCGGTGCTGTGCGGGGTCCGTGCGGGGCGTGCCGGGGCCTGTCCGGGCCGCCGGCCGACCGCTACCGTTCCACCGTGGCGAGCAGCAGGTTCGGGTCGGTCCGGGTGAAGTAGGCCGCGCTCGGGACGTAGACGGTGTCCCCGCGGACGGCCACCGAGGTGGGGTTGGAGAGGCCGTCCGCACCGGTGAGGACGGTGTGATGAGTCCCGTCCGCCGCGATGTGGGCGGCCTCGCTGCCGCTGTTGAGGGCCGCGATCACGTCGTCGCCGTGCCCCGCGAAGTCGAAGTCGTCCAGCCCGGGGAGACCGGTCGCGCGGACCTCGGCCGGGCCCGCGGTCCCGTTCCGGCCGAGCGGGATGCGCAGAAGGGTGCCGGTGTCGGTGTTGCCGACCCAGACGGCGTGGTGGTGGAGCTTGAGGCCGTTGGCGCCGAAGGCCGCGGTGGGCCTGAGCCGCGCGTCGTCGGACCAGACCGTCGGGTCGCCGCCTGCCACGGGGGCGGTGCGGATCACGCCGAGCGCCGAGTCGGCCGAGTAGAGGAGGCCCGCGCGCTCGTCGAGGGCGAGGCCGTTGGGGAGGCTGTCCGCCGGGAAGGCGGAGATCCGCTCGGGTGCGCCGCCGGGGCAGAGCCGCCAGATCCCGGTCAGATCGGCGGTGCCGGTCGCGTACCCGAAGTAGAGGGTGCCGTCGTGGGCGCGGGCGATACCGCTGACGACGGCGGCGCCGAGCACCGGGGTGTTCGGGTCCGCGGGGGCGGGCAGGGTGGCGAGGAGGGTGAGGTTCCCGTCGGGGTCGACGCGGCCGATCGCGCGGGCGAAGGAGAAGGTGAGGTCGGCGGAGCCGTCCGGTTCGAGGGCGATGTTCTCCGGCTGGAGGCCCTGGGCCAGGTCGAAGTGGGCGATGATCCGGGGCGCGGTGAGCGGCGGCGCCACGGCGACGGCCGGGGTGGCGGCCAGCAGGGCGAGGGCGGCGGAGGCGGCCGTGGCCGTGCCGAGCAGTCCGGCGAGGCGGCGGGGCATGGGGTTCTCCTCGAACGTTCGGGAGTGCGGCGGGGACGGACCTCGCGGTCCTGCCGCCAGCAGAGCACGCCCGGTGGCCCGCCCCCGGTGCTGCGCCGCCGTGCCCCCGGGAGATCCCCCGCTCGGGCCGCCCCCGTTCGGGGGAGCGCCGCCGCCCGCCCTGGGCCCCGGGCCCGCCGGCCGGGTCAGCCGGAGGTCTCGGTGCGGTAGAGGCGGTCGATCTCGGCGTGCAAGAGGGAGAGCAGCACGGTGTGGCGGTCCTCGTCGACGGCGGTGACCGCGCTCATCGGGACCATCACCTCCCGGCCGAACACCCAGAAGCCGGTGTCGACGACCAGGTGCCGCTCGTCGACGTAGTCCGAGTGCCGGTCCACCCGGCCGATCTTCCCGTCGGGCCCCTCGACCCGGTAGCCCGTCAGGTCCACGGTGTGCCCGTCCGCCCCGAGGATCTCCGCCATTCCTGCCTCCCCTTGTACAGCCGGGCGGCCGCCCCCTGGTGTCGGGGGCGGCCGCCCGGGCTCGTCCGTGCCGGCCGGGCTTCGCGGCCGGGTCGACCCGCGGGTACGGGCGGGCGGGTCAGATCGCCGGTCCGCCGTAGAAGGGACCGTAGTACCCGGCGTACTTCTCCTGGTAGTCGGTGTCGCCGTGGTCGTGTCGGTCCCGGTCGAACTCCGGCCCGTTCTTGATCTCGTCCTTCGTCCGGTCGACGTACGCCTTGCGCTCCTCGAAATCGACCTGGACTACGGTGCCGGCGGGCAGCAGGACGTGCTTGCCGAAGATCCACGGCCCGGTGTCGACCACCAGGTACCGGGCGTCGGCCTGCTCGGACAGCTTGTCGATCTTGCCGATGTGGCCGTCCACGGCCTCCACCCGGAAGTCGACGAGGTCGGACCCGGTGACGTAGCCGGAGGTGGAGCGGAACTCCCAGATGTTGACGTCGTTGCTCACGACTCTCTCCCTTCCGCACGGTGTGCTGCGCCGGGAATGCCCCGGCGGCGCTCGCCACCCCGACTGCCCCGCCTCGCCGGGTTCATGCGGGGTGGGGGAGAAATCAGAGGAAACCGCCCGGGAGGGGCAGCGGGCTCCCGCCGCGGTGAAGTGGCGGGAACCCGCGGTGGGGCGCCGGTGGGTCAGCCGTTGGCGAGGGCCTGGAGGCGGTCGTAGGCGCCGTTGAAGAGGTTCTGGTCGCCGGGGAACGTGCCGGAGTCGGCGTACTGCCAGAAGGTCTGGTAGCCCCAGCCGTTCGGGAGGGTGCCGACGGTGGAGCCGTAGCGGGCGAGCCAGAGCGGGTTGGTGGTGCCGAAGCCGCCGTTGTTTCCGGTGCACTGGGACCACCAGTTGGTGGTGGTGTAGATCGTCGGGTAGCGGCCGGTGCGGGCGTGGACGGTGTCGCTGAAGGAGCGGATCCAGCTGACCATGGCGCTCTGGCCGAGGCCGTAGCAGGTGGCGCCGTAGGGGTTGTACTCGATGTCGAGGGCGGGCGGCAGGGTCCTGCCGTCGCGGGACCAGCCGCCGCCGTGGTTGACGAACCAGGTGGCCTGGGCGGAGCCGGAGGAACGGTCCGGCAGGGCGAAGTGGTAGGCGCCGCGGATCAGGCCGGCGTTGTAGGAGCCGTTGTACTGCTGGGCGAAGTACGGATTGGTGTAGGTGGTGCCCTCGGTGGCCTTGACGTAGCCGAAGCGGGCGCCGTTCGCCTTCACCGACGCCCAGTTGACGTTGCCCTGGTAGCTGGAGACGTCCAGCCCGGGGGTCTGGGTGGCGGCGAGGGCGGCGACGCCCGCAGTGCTCGCTCTTCCTTCGTGGGCGGCCACGGTGGAGCCGGCGAAGTCGAGCTCGGGGTGGAGGGCGGGCAGGTGGCGGTCCGCCTGCCCGCCGGTGGTCGGGGCGGGCGCGGGCTCGGCCGCGTAGGCCGGCGCGGTCACGCCGGTGACCAGTGCGACGGCTGCGGCGAGTGCGCCCAGGAGCGGTAGACGGCGGGATTTCGAGGGTGCGGCGGTACCGGTGGGGCCTGCGGAGCGGGACGTGCTGAGCATGAACACTCCTCTGATCCGGTCATGGTCCGGTGAGGGCCCATGAGGCCTCTGGTGCCCGGGAGTTGACCCGGACGGAGAGCAGAGTAGCCATGTACCCGCCAGGGTGGCCAGAGGTCCGGACACCTCGTGGGGGCGGCCCCCGGGTGGCCGTGGCACCGTCGGGCCCGGCCCGGCGGTTACGCCAGCGGGTGCGCCGGACCGGGCCGTCCGCCAGGCTGGCATCGTGGGTTCGCGAACCGCCGTCCCGTGACCCGGAGGGCGCGGCGGCACCTCGACGGGAGGCCCGGTGATGAGCGACGCGATCGTGGTCGGCTCCGGCCCCAACGGCCTCGCCGCCGCCGTCACCCTGGCCGAACGCGGCCTCGCCGTCACCGTCCTGGAGGCGGCGGCGGAGATCGGCGGCGGCGCCCGGAGCGGTGAGGCCACCCTCCCCGGGGTGCTGCACGACCACTGCTCCGCCGTGCACCCCTTCGGGATCGCCTCGCCGTTCCTGCGCTCCGCCGACCTCGCCCGCCACGGCCTGCGCTGGCGGCTGCCCGAGGTCGACCTGGCCCACCCGCTGGACGGCGGCGACGCCGTCACCGCCGGACGGTCCGTACGCGTCACCGCCCGCGCCCTGGGGCCGGACGGCGCGGCCTGGCTGCGCCTGTTCGGGGAGCTGTCGGAAGGCTTCGACGAGCTGGCCGAGGACACCCTGCGCCCGATCGTCCGGGTACCCGCCCACCCGGTGCGGCTCGCCCGGTTCGGCAGCCGGGCCCTCCTGCCGGCGACCGTGCTCGCCCGCCGCTGGCACACCGAACGGGCCCGGGCCCTGTTCGCCGGGGCCGCGGCGCACAGCTTCCAGCCACTGGACCGGCCGCTGACCTCCGCGGCCGGACTGCTGCTGATCGCCGCCGCGCACCACCGCGGCTGGCCGGTCGCCGAGGGCGGCTCGGGCGCGATCACGGCGGCCCTGGCCGGGCGGCTGCGCGAGTTGGGCGGCCGGATCGAGACCGGGGTGCGGGTGACCTCGCTGGCCGAGCTGCGCCCGTGCCCGGTCGTCCTGCTCGACGTGGCCCCCCGCGCGGCCGCGGCGATCTGCGGGCCCGCCCTGCCGCGCCCCGTCCGGCGCGCGTACCTGCGCTACCGGCACGGGCCGGCGGCCTTCAAGGTGGACTTCGCGGTGGCGGGCGGCATCCCGTGGCGAAACGCGGACTGCCGCCGGGCCGGCACCGTCCACGTGGGCGGCACGCTGGAGGAGGTGGCGTTCGCCGAGGGGGAGGATGCCGCAGCGCCCGTTCCTGGTGGTGGCCCAGCAGTACCTCGCCGACCCCGGCCGCTCGGCCGGCGACGTCCACCCCGTCCATGCCTACGCGCACGTGCCGCACGGCTACCCCGGTGACGTCGAGGGCCTGCTCGTCGCCGGGATCGAGCGGTTCGCACCGGGTTTCCGGCACCGGATCCTCGCTTCCGTCGCCACCGGCCCCGGTGAGCTGGAGCGCCGCAACCCGAACGACGTCGGCGGGGACATCTGCACCGGCGCCAACGGCCCGGTCCGGACGGTGCTGCGTCCGAGAACCACGCCGCACCCGTACGACACGGGCATTCCGGGCGTCTACCTCTGCTCGGCGGCGACCCCGCCGGGCGCCGGGGTGCACGGCATGTGCGGTGCCAACGCGGCCCGGGCCGCCCTGCGCGCCGTGACGCGCGGTGGGCCCGGGTGAGGCGGGGGCGCCTCCGTCGGGGCCGGGCTGCGGCGGCGGCCTCGGCCACCAGGGGGTGCGGTGCCGTTGTGGCACGATGCCTGAGTCGGCACCCGAACGGCCGCCGCCCTACCGATGAGAAGAGGACCACCGTGCCCGCGACCACCCCGGACACCGCCCGGCCCGAGGCGGACAGCCTCGACTTCCGTACCGCGACCGTGGCCGACGTGCCCGCGCTGCTCGCCCTCGTCGAGTCCGCCTACCGCGGCGACGCCAGCCGGGCGGGCTGGACCACCGAGGCCGATCTGCTGGACGGCCAGCGCACCGATGTCGAGGGCGTCACCGCCGCCGTCACCCACCCCGACGGCGTGGTGCTGCTCGTCGAGCGCGCCGGCGAGCTGGTCGCCTGCTGCCAGCTCGAACGCCGGGGCCCGACCGCCTACTTCGGCATGTTCTCGGTGAGCCCCGGCCGGCAGGGCGGCGGCGTCGGGCGGGCCGTGCTGGAGGAGGCCGCGCGGTTCGTCGCGCGGGAGTGGGGCGCCGTCGAGCTGGAGATGACGGTGATCGAGCAGCGTGCCGACCTGATCGCCTGGTACGAGCGCCGGGGCTTCCACCGCACCGGCGTCTACTCGCCGTTCCCCTACGGCGACGAGCGTTTCGGCGTCCCGCGCCGCCCCGACCTGCGGTTCGAGAAGCTGGTGAAGGACCTTACCGAGCAGTAATGATGACGTTCCATCAGTGCGGTGACGCAATGTCAAAGTCCTGACCAGCGGCGATGTGGAGATGTCACACCTCGTTCATTATTGGTCTAGGCCAATGTGAGAGGCTGGCGGAACGAACGGCCACGTTCCGTCCGAGCCCAGGGGGGCCATCTCCGCATGCCCGTACTCCATGGCACCGCCATGCCCGCATCCGACACCGGTCCGCGCCTCGCCGTCGCGGACGACTCGCTGCGACTGCCCAGCCCACCCGACGATCAGGAGCTCTACTGGTACTTCGGCCCGCAGCGCCGCTGGGTGCTGCTCTGCGCCACCCTCTCCTACACCGGCGCGACCGTCACGCTCGGCCTCTTCGCACTCAGCCGGCCGCTGCTCTGGCCCTTCCTGGTGCTGACCGTCCTCAACGCCGTGACCTGGGTGCTCTCCCTGGCCGACGGCCAGCGGGCGCGCCGGTTCACCCGTGACTCGCACGACCTGCTGCTGCGCGCCTGGCAGCCCGCCCGCCACCCCGGCGTCGACCTGCTGCTGCCCACCGCCGGCGAGCCGCTGGCCGTGCTGGACAACGCCTACCGCCACACCGCCGCCGTCCGCTGGCCGGGCGCGCTGACCGTCCTCGTCCTGGACGACGCCGCCCGTCCCGAAGTGCGCGAACTCGCCGAGTCCTACGGCTTCCAGTACCGGGCCCGGCCCGACCGGGGCCGGTTCAAGAAGGCCGGCAACCTCAACCACGGCCTGGCCGAGGGCAACGGCGACATCATCGCCGTCCTCGACGCCGACTTCTGCCCGCGCCCCGACTTCCTGCACCACCTGGTGCCCTACCTCGACACCCCCGAGGTCGGCATCGTGCAGAGCCCCCAGTGCTTCGACACCGACCCGGACATGTCGTGGCTGGAGCGGGCGGCCGGCGCGACCCAGGAGATCTTCTACCGCTGGATCCAGCCCTCCCGCGACGCCCAGGACGGCACCGTCTGCTGCGGCACCAACGCGCTCTACCGGCGCGCCGCGCTGGAGCGGGTCGGCGGCTTCGCCGAGATCGACCACAGCGAGGACCTCTACACCGGCCTCTCGCTGGCACGCGCCGGGTGGACCACCCGCTACGTCCCCGCGCTGGTCGCCAAGGGCATGTCGCCCACCGGCCTGCCCGCCTTCATCAGCCAGCAGTACCGCTGGTGCCTCGGCTCGCTCGCCCTGGTCGGCGATCCCGGCTTCCGCAGCGGGCCGCTCAGCCGCTCGGCCCGGCTCTGCTTCTGGAACGGCATCCTCGGCTACCTGACCAGCGCGGTGAACGTCTTCGCCATCCCGCTGCCGGCCCTGATCATGCTGTTCTTCGCGCCCGACGAGATCGAGCCCTGGCAGGTCCTGCCGTTCCTGCCGCCGATCTGGGTCGCCCTCGTCCTGCTGCCCGCGATGTCCCGCACCCGCTGGCGCTTCGAGGTCACCCGGGTCCAACTCCTCGGCGGGCTCTGCCACGTGGTCGCCATCGCGCACGCGCTGCGCCGCCGCAGCGCCGACTGGGTGCCCACCGGTGCCGTCTCCGGCGGCAGCTCGCTGGCCCGCACGGTCGCCCGGATCGGGGTCGGCTGGCTCGGCCTGGTCGTGGTCGCCGGGGCCGTGGGTCTCGGCCGGGCCGTCGCGCTGCACGGCTGGCAGCCGTACTGGGCGCTGGTGGGGCTGCTCGGGCTCACCGGCCACACGATGATCCCGCTCGTCCGGTCCCTCTGGCCGCTGCTGCGCGGCGGCAAGGGCGGCGACGTCGCCGCCCCCGTCCGGCGCGCCACCGGCGCGGACGGGGGCACCGTCCGGGGAACCGCCGCCGAGCGGGCGGCCGCCGATCTGCGCTTCGGGCGCGCCGAGGCCGTCGCCGTCACCGCCGTCCTGCTGCTCTGCGGCCTGCTGGCCTCCGGCTGGGCGGACCCGCTGCTCTTCTGATGCTCCATCAATGAGCTTAGTTCGTCTGTTAGTTGATCTCTCTTTGCCCTTGCGCGTCGCCCCACCGGCGCGGAACGACCTCACCCGCCAGGCCGCCCCACTCGGCCGCGCGGCCCCCGAACCGCCGCTGCCAGCCCTGCAAGGAGCCCCGCCGTGTCAACGGCCGTACCACCGAACGCCGAACCGCCGCGCGCCGTTCCCGTTCCTGTCCCTGTTGCTGTTCCCGTTACCGCTCCTGTCCCTGTTCCTGTTGCTGTCCCGGATCGTGTTCGTGAGCCGGGTGCGGTTACGGTGTTCGCCGCCACCGCCACCGCCACCGCCGCCACCGCCGCCGCGCCGAGTGCCGGCGGTGCGGCCGCCGA
Organism: Kitasatospora sp. NPDC022856; assembly: GCF_055561235.1. Classification (NCBI taxonomy): domain Bacteria; kingdom Bacillati; phylum Actinomycetota; class Actinomycetes; order Kitasatosporales; family Streptomycetaceae; genus Kitasatospora; species Kitasatospora sp. NPDC022856. The sequence continues at coordinate 65,957 of NZ_JBVHHE010000029.1, forward strand.
CCCCGACCCTGCGGCCGACCTCGTGCTGCTGACGGCAGCCGGCACCGCCGTGGCGGCGCAGGCGCAGCCGGCCGAGGAGCCCCGGGAGCGGGCGGCCTTCCGCCCCGACATCGAAGGACTGCGCGGCGTCGCCGTGCTCGCCGTCCTCGCCTTCCACGCCGCCGTGCCGGCCTTCACCGGCGGCTACGTCGGCGTCGACATCTTCTTCGTCATCTCCGGATTCCTCATCACCGGCCTGCTGCTGGCCCGACCGATCGGCCTCCGGGACTTCGCCGCCCGCCGCGCCCGCCGGATCCTGCCCGCCGCCGCGGTCGTCCTGGTCGCCACCGCACTGGCCGGCGGCGCGCTGCTCGACCCGCTGCGGGGCACCGACCTGGCCCGGGACCTGATCGCCTCGGCCGGCCAGTTCGCCAACTGGCGGTTCGTCGGCCAGCAGACCGCCTACCTCGGCGCCGAGCGCGACCCGAGCCCGCTCCAGCACTTCTGGTCGCTCGGCGTGGAGAACCAGTTCTACCTGCTCTGGGGCGTGCTGCTGCTCGGCCTCGCCCGCTACCTGAGGGGCCGCCGGCGCACCGCCGCGACCGCCGTCGCGACCACCGCGATCGGTGGCGTCTCGCTCCTGCTCTGCATCCGCTGGACGGCCGGCTCCGCGCCGCTCGGCTACTTCTCGACCGCCAGCCGGCTCTGGGAGTTCGCCGCCGGTGCCTGCGCCGCCATGCTCGGCTCGGCCCTCGCCGGGTGGCTGCCCCGGGCCGGCCGCTCCGGACGGCCGGTCGGCCGGGCCCTGCGTCTGCTCGGCTGGGCCGGTGCGGCGGCGGTCGTGGTCGCCGTCCTCCGGTACGACCGCAACACCCCCTTCCCCGGCAGCGCCGCCCTGCTGCCCGTCCTCGGCACCGCCGCCGTGCTGCTCGCCGGACCCGCGCACCGCGCGCTCGGCGCCACCGACGTCGGCCGGCTGCTCGCGGCCCGTCCGCTGCGAGCCGCCGGCCGGCTCTCCTACGTCTGGTACCTCTGGCACTGGCCGGTGCTGACCATCGCCCAGGCCCGCTACGGCGCGCTGCCCTGGACCACCCTGGTCGCGCTCACGGCGGCGAGCGCCGTCCCGGCCTGGCTGACCATGCGGCTGGTCGAACAGCCGCTGCGCTACGGCAGCAGCCCGGCCCCCCGCCGGGGTCTGGCGGTCGGTGCCAGCGCGCTGGTGATCCCGCTGATCGCCGGGCTGACCCTGGGCGGCGGAACCGTCCGGGCCCTCGGCGACACCACCGGGCCGATCGCCGTCCCGGCCGGCGCGGTCGACGGCCCCGCCCTGCTCGCCCCCGGCAGCCGGGTCCTGAGCCTGACTCCCTCGCTGGCCCGGGCCCGCGAGGACTTCCCCCCGGGGCACGGCTGCGAGATCCCGCTCGGCGCCGAGAACAGCCCGCGCTGCCTGTTCGGCGCCGAGGACAGCCCCGACCGGATCGTGCTGATCGGCGACTCGCACGCGGGCCAGTGGATCTCGGGCGCGCTCGCCCTGGCCGGGCAGCGGAACTGGGCCCTGGAGGTGCTCGTCAAGCCGGGCTGCCCGCTGGCCACCCTGACCGTGCGCAACAACGTCCTCGGCCGGACCTTCGACGAGTGCGACCGCTGGCGCGAGAACACCTTCACCCGGCTGGCCACCGGTCCCAAGCCACGGCTGATCGTGATGGCCGGCCTCAACCGGTACGGCAGCGGGCCGGAGCGCGCCGAGGGCTGGAGCCGCACGCTGGACCGCCTCTCGGCCATCGGCGCGCCGCTCGCCTACCTCGGCGACACGCCGATGCCCGGCAAGGACATCCCGACCTGCCTGGCAGCCTCGGACGGCCGCTCGGACGCCTGCTTCTTCCCCCGGGAGACGGCCTTCGAGCAGGACCCGCTGCTCGCCGGCGGGCTCGCCGAGCGCTACCGCGTCCGGGTGCTGGACCTCGGGCCGCTGCTCTGCCCCGGGACCGGTCCGGACTGCCCGGCGGTCCTGGAGGGGGTGGTGCTCTACCGGGACGCGGGGCACATCACCGACACGCTGGCGAAGGTGCTGGCGCCCCGGTTGGACAAGGGGCTGCTGCCGGCGGGGTGAGGCACCCGGCCCGGCCCCGGGGGTGGTGGCGGGCCGGGCTGTCGGGGAAAGATCGTTGGGGCGACCGGTCAGCCGTAGATGTTGTGGCAGAGCCTGGCCTGCTCCGAGCCGGCGGGCCAGCGGCCGAAGCGCTCGGCCTGGTCGCAGATCGAGCCGCCGCCGGTCGTGGCCGGTCCGCCGCCCGTCGCACCCGGGGTCCCCGTGGCGGCCGACGGCCCCGGGGGCGCCGACACGCCGGCCCCCGGGGCCTCCGGGCTCCGGGCCGGTGCCGGGCGGGGCGTCCGGCTCTGCCTCGCCCGGGCGGCAGCGGAGCGTGCCGCGCCCGGCGAGCCGTCCACGCCCGACCGCTCCGCCCCCGGCGAGGCCTCGGACGCCGTGCCGGGGCCGGCCGTCGGGCCCGCGGCGCCGCCCGGAGCCGCGTCCGCCGAGGCCGGGGCGGTGGTGGTCGGCGGCGCCGGTGCCGGCAGCAGGTCGGGGACCGAGGGCACCGACGGCGAGGGTGAGGGCGACGGGGACGTGCCGGGGAAGGCCACCACGCCGGACGACTCCTCGCCCGATCCGGGGCCGCACATCACCAGGACGGACGCCAGCACGGCGACGATCCCGGCGGCCGCTGCCGCCCACGCCCGGCGCTGCGGCCTGGCCGGGGGCGGCACGGGTGCGGCGGGCGGGGGCGCGACGGGCGACGCGACCGGGGGTGCGACGGGTACCGGTGGTGGCTCCCACGCCTGCGTCGGCCACTGCCACTGTCCATCGCCGGGTTGCCCGCTCATGCCGTCGTCCTCCTGCTGCCGAATCCGCCGCCGCCGAATCGCCGCTGCGCCACTGCCGGGTCCACCGCCCGGGTCGACCTCGATCCCGGTGCAGTCCGTCCGCCTCGTCCGGCGACCCGTTCGCCGTACTCAACGAGCGCGCCGACGGCGGGACATGACTCGGAAGAGGGTCTGTCGCGCCGTCCGTTCCGCACTTCGCTCCGCACTCCGTTCCCGGCTGTACGCTGCCGGCCGTACCCCGGGTGCGGGCGGCGGAGGTCCGCCACATGCTGGGGGCATGGAAACGAACAGCACGTCAAAGCCCCTGGTCGAGGTCGCCGAGTTCCGTACCGACAGCCGCTACCGCCTGGTCCACTTCGAGGGCCACGGCTGGGAGCCGCTGGCCCCGGAGGAGTTCGAGCCACGGATCCACCAGCTCTTCCCCGACCTCGATCCACGCGACGAGTCCCGTGTGCACTGGGTGGACCGGCCCTGGCAGTGGCCGGCCTGGCACGCCGGCGAGGCCTGAGGAACGGGCGTCACCGGGCGGCGGGCGGGCCGGCGGGCGGCCGGCGGCGGGGTCGGCGGTGCGGAGGCGGCAGCAGGGTGGAGTGAGCGGTGGGGGAGGGGCGCGCGCTGTCGTCGGATCAGCCGTCCATTCGGAGGACGCCGCGGTGGAGGAGGTGCTCCGGCCGTGGGGTGCTCCGGCTGGGGGTGCTCCAGGTGTGGGGCGCTCCGGGTGACCGGCGCTGGGGCGTGAGGGCATGCGGGCCGCCACCTGCTTCGGGGCTGCCGGGCGTTCGCGCCGGTGGTGGCCGCCGAAGCGAAGAAGCGCGGTTTGGAGCGCTGCGGCAATCGGGGGAAGATCGTCCCGGCGGTGGCGGGCGATCCGGCCTGACCGGAGCCGTCCGACACACCAGGGGGGCACGTGAACCGACCGGCCGGCACCGCAGGTTACGCCGAGGCGGCGGCTGAACTGGCCGTGCAGTACGAGGAGGTGACCTTCGAGCAGGTCCACCGCGAACTGCTGCACCTCTTCCCCGGGGCGCCGAGCACCGTCCTGGACTTCGGTGCCGGCACCGGCCGGGACGCGGCCGCCCTCGCGGCCCTCGGCCACCGGGTCGTCGCCGCCGAGCCCACCGAGGAGCTGCGCCGGATCGGGCAGCGGATCCACGCCGACAGCGACATCCGCTGGGTGGACGACGCGCTGCCCGAAGCGGCTGCCGTCACCGCCTCGGAGGAGCGCTTCGACCTGGTCCTGCTGACCGCCGTCTGGATGCATCTGGCCGACCGGGAGCGTGTGTTGGCGATGGCAGCGCTCGCCCGTCTGCTCGCGCCCGCCGGTCGGGTGATGCTCTCCCTCCGCCACGGCCCCGTCCCGCCCGGCCGCCGGATGTTCGACGTCCAGGCCGACGAGACCGTCGCGCTCGCCGACCGGCACGGCCTGACCCTGCTGACCCACGTCACCCGTCCCGACCTCCACGCCCGCCCGGGCGTGACCTGGACCCTGCTCGCCTTCGAACGGACAGGCGCCGGGGAGGGCTGAGGCCGCCGGGCGTCCGCTGCTCGGACGGCGGCAGCACGGTTCACCCCCCGATGCGGCCCGAGCCGGGGGTGAACCGTGCCGCCGACCCGGTCAGCGGCGCCGGGCGCCGAACCGGGCGAACCTGGCGAACCGGCCGAACCTGGCGGACCGGCCGGTTCGGGAAGCGGCGCGATCCGGGTTCGGTCGGCCTGGTGCGAGGGGGTCCGTGGCGGTGGCGGTGGTGCCGAAGCCGTCGGCGACCAGGCGGGTCGCCCAGCGGCGCAGGACGTCGGCGACGGGTGGGTGGTGAAGACCGGCGGCGCGGGCCAGGCGGTCGGCTGACGTGGTGTCGTAGCCGTCCTCCGAGAGGAAGCTGAGCGTCTCGGGGTCGGCGCCGGTCAGCGCGCGGGGCAACCGGCGGACCAGGCCGACCGGGACGAGGGCGCGGGGTGCGGGCACTCCGAGGTGGTCGGCCAGCAGACCGATCAGCTCGGGCAGCGGAGGCGTCGCGGGGTCGAGCACGGTGTGGGAGTGCGCCGGACCGTCGTCGAACTCCGGTACGGCGGCGAGGAACCGGGCCAGGTGGTCGACCGCGACCACCGGCAGGAAGGTCCGCGCCGAACCCGGGAGCAACGGCAGGCGCCGATGGGCGAGTTGGCGGACCAGCTCGGCCAGGCCGAGGTACTGTCCGGCCTCGCCGGTGACCGAATGACCGACCACGCTGCTCGGGTTGACCGTGGTGAGCGGTACGCCGAGGCGGGCGGCCGTGACGCGGACGGCGGCGTCGCCCACCAGTTTGGAGGCCTCGTAGGCGCCGAGGCGGGTGTAGAGCGCGTCGGTCTCGGCGGCCGGGAGTGGGTAGCGCGGCGTGGTGTCCCGGCCGACCCGGTAGCCCGAGAGGTGGATGAGCCGCCGGAGCCCCGGACGGGTGGCGGCCCACTGCAGCACGTGCAGCGCGCCGTCGACGTTGGCGGCGTCCGCCTCGGTGCGCTCCAGGCCGAACCGGTAGAGGGCGGCGAGGTTGTGGATGTCGCGGATGTCCGTCAGCCGGGCTTCGGCCGTCGGGCCGAGGCCGAGGCCGGGGCGGGTGAGGTCGGCGGCGACGGTGGTCAGTGCGGTGTCGTCGGCGCCGTGCTCGCGGAGCCAGTGGCGCAGTTGCCCGTCCCGTGCGGATCCGTGCCCGCCCCGGATGCCGGCGGCCACCGGCTCGCCGCGGTCGAGGAGTTCGAGAACCAGCCAGCGGCCCAGGAAACCGGTCGCGCCGAGGACCAGGGTGCGCGGCAGGGGCTGGGGTAGCCGGTGCTGCGGCGGGGTGGTGGAGTTCATCTGGAGGTCCTTTTCTGTAGACCGGTCTGCATATTTTTGGGAGATGCCTGGGTGGGAGTGAGGAGGCGGGGAGGGCAGATGAGTATGTAGACCGGTCGGCAGATTTCCAGGCGCGGCCTACGGTGGCGGGAGGCTGAGGGCTCAGAGTCGATAGACCGGTCGGTTGATTTCCTCGGTGGCCTGGGGTGGAATCAATGCGTCAGCTGAGATTCGGTAGACCGGTCGGTATATTTTCAGGCGACGATCAAGCGGAGCCGATCGGAGCTCGGCCGACTGCGGGGTCCGGTGGTCCGGTGGGCCGCGCACCTGAGGGCAGGACGGGCGCGGCCGGTCGGTCACTTCTTCTTCGCGCCGAGCAGGTGGCGGACGGCGTGCCGGGCGTCCTCCAGGGGGCGGCGGTCGCGACGCACCCGGGCGAGCAGTACGGCGCCCTCCAGTACGGCGAGCGCCTGGCCCGAAGCGGTCTCCGCCTCGGCGGGGCCGAAGCCCTGGGCGGTGAGGCGTTCGGTGAGCACGAGCTGCCAGCTCGCGTACACCTCGGCGCAGACGCGGCGCAGAGGCTCGTTGCTTCCCGCCACCTCCAGGCCCACGGTCGCGACGGGGCAGCCCTTGCTGTAGTCGGACTCCTCCAGGCGGGCGATGAAGACCTCGACGAGCCGGTCGACCAATGCCGTCGCTTCCGGGCTGCGGCCGACGGGCGTCCGGAGGAGTTCCTCGACCTCCTGCCCGGCCTGGACGAGGGCGGCGGCGACCAGTTGGTCCTTGCCCTCGGGGAAGTGGAAGTAGAGCGAGCCGCGCGGTGCGCCGCTCTCCGCCACGATCTGGTTGAGGCCGGTACCGAAGTAGCCCTGCGCCTCGATCAGGTTGCGCGTGCCGGCGATCAGCCGGGCGCGGGTCTCTTCTCCCTTGACTCCCATGTGGAAACAGTAGACCGGTCTGTATATTCCTGTCGACCTTCGAGCCGGGTGACCGGTTCATCGGGGGATCGGGCGTTGACGCCCTGTTGGGCACCGGGCACCGGGCACCGGGCACCGAGCACCGGGCACCGGGGCCCGGGCGCCCTCGGGGGCGCGTACCCCGCCGCCATGTGAACCGGTGCCGTGCGGAGGCGAACCGGCCATTGCGCGCAAGGAATCCACCATGGGTGGCAATCGCACGCCCCATGGTCATGGGCGATTGACGGATCCGTGGCTTCCGGTCCGGTTACGTTCCCAGCCTGTCGGGCATGACACACGGTCACCAGCACCAGGCCGGCCCGGATGTCCACCGGACAGTCGCCCCTCACCCCGACGCCCCTCACCCCGACGCCCCTCACCCCGACGCCCCTCACCCCGACGCCGCGCCTGCGGCCGGTCCGTCCGGGCGACCGCGCTCGGCTGATCGTCGCCGGCGCCACGGCCCTCGAACGGGGCTGAGCCGCAGTACACCCCGAGGCCCCGCTGCCCGGGCAGGTCGGCAGGTCGGCAGGGACGCCGGCGCGACCGGCCGGGCGGCGGCTGGGTGCGGCGGCTGGGAGCGGCGAGGCCGACAGTGGAGCGGACCCCCGCTGGGTGTGCCGCGCAGCCGCGGTCGCCGGAAAGCGGTTGACGTCCGCCGGCGTCAGGCCGTTCGATTACCTGCCATGAACATGAGTACAGGGCAGATGCATCCCGGCACCTACCCCACGGACGTCGACCTCGTACGGCGGCTGATCGCCGGGCAGTTCCCGCAGTGGGCGGGGCTGGCGGTCGAGCGGTTCCCGTCCGGCGGGACGGTCAACGCGATGTACCGGCTGGGCGACGACATGGTCGTCCGGCTGCCGCTGACGCGGGGCGGGGCCGGCGACGTGCTGCTGGAGCGGGCCTGGCTGCCCCGGCTCGCGCCCCAGCTGCCCCGGCCCGTCCCCGAGGCGCTCGGTGACGGGGTGCCCGCCGAGGGCTTCCCCTGGCCGTGGTCGGTCTACCGGTGGCTGGCGGGGGAGAACCCGGAGGTGGAGGCCCTGAGCGAACCGGTGCTGCTGGCCGAGGACCTGGCCGGGTTCGTGGCGGCGATGCGGAGCATCACCCTGCCCGGTGCGCCACCGGCCCACCGCGGCGGGCCGGTCGCCTCGCTCGACGTGGAGACCAGGGCGGCGATCGAGGAGCTGCGCGGGATCCCGCAGGAGGGTGTCGACTGCGATGCCGCCACGGCCGTGTGGGAGGAGGCGTTGCGGACCCCGGGCTGGGACGGGCCGCCGGTGTGGCTGCATGCCGATCTCATGCCGGGCAACCTGCTGGTGGAAGCCGGCAGGCTGACCTCGGTCATCGATTTCGGCTGCCTGGGGACGGGTGATCCCGCCTGCGACCTGTTCCCGGCGTGGAATCTCCTGCCCGCCCGGGCGCGGGAGGTCTTCCGCGAGGCGCTGGGCGTGGACGACGCGACCTGGATCCGCGGCCGCGGGCGGACCCTCTCGCAGGCGCTGATCGCGCTGCCGTACTACCGGAGCACCAATCCGGCGATGGCACGCAACGCCCGGCACGTGATCCGGACGGTGCTGGGGGGGGTCTGACGCGGGCCCCGGTCGGGTGGACGGCCCGGCCCCTGTCCCCCCGGCCCAACGGGTCTGCGAGAGTGCCGGTATGAAACTTCGCTGCGCCGTACTCGACGACTACCAGGGTGTCGCGACGAGCATCGTCGACTGGTCACCGGTCACCGACCGGGTTGAACTGACCTCCTTCCCAGGACACTTCGGCTCGGAGGACGAACTGGTCGACGCCGTCGCCGACTTCGACATCATCGTGACCTTGCGCGAACGGGTGGCGTTCCCGGCGGCCGTGTTCGCCCGGCTGCCCCGGCTGCGGCTGCTGGTGGCCTCCGGGATGCGGAACACGGTGATCGACTACGCGGCCGCCCGCGCGCACGGGGTGACGGTCTGCGGGACGGCGAGTTCGTCCACGCCGCCGGTGGAGCTGACCTGGGCGCTGCTGCTCGGGCTCGCCCGGGGGATCGTCACCGAGAACGACGCGCTGCGCACGGGCGGCCCGTGGCAGAGCACCCTCGGCGCGGACCTGGCCGGGCGGCGGCTGGGATTGCTCGGGCTGGGCAAGATCGGGGCGCTGGTGGCCCGGGTCGGCCTCGCCTTCGGCATGGACGTGGTCGCCTGGAGCCCGAACCTCACCGAGGAGCGGGCCGCCGAGGTCGGCGTCCGGCGCGCCGCCACCAAGGAGGAGCTGCTGCGGGAGAGCGACTTCGTCTCCGTCCACCTGGTGCTGGGCGACCGCAGCCGGGGCCTGCTGGGCAAGGCCGAGTTCGCGTCGATGAAGCCGCGGGCGTACCTGGTGAACACCTCGCGGGCGGCGATCGTCGACCAGGACGCGCTGCTCGCCGCCCTGGCCGAGGGCCGGATCGCGGGTGCGGCGGTGGACGTCTTCGACGTCGAACCGCTGCCCGCGGACCACCCGTTGCGCACCGCGCCGCGGCTGCTGGCGACCCCGCACCTCGGCTATGTGTCGGGCGACACCTACCGGACGTTCTACGGCCAGGCGGTGGAGGACATCGCGGCGTTCCTGGCCGGCTCCCCGGTCCGCGTCCTGGGCTGAGACCCCGGCGGGTCCGGAACGCCGGCCCGGGCACGCCGGGGCGGCCCGTCGCCCCGGGAAACCCCGGGGCGACGGGCCGCCGTTGGTGCGCGGAGCGGGTCGTCAGCTGACCGAGACGGCGCTCCAGGCGGCCGCGACGGCCTTGTACTCGGTGCTGGTCGCGCCGTACAGGTCCTTCGCCGCACTCAGGGTCGCGGTGCGGGCGGCCTTGTAGTTGGTGGTGGAGGTCATGTAGACGGTCAGCGCGCGGTACCAGATCTTGGCGACCTTCTGGTTGCCGATGCCGGTCACCGTGGACTGGTTGCAGGTGGGGCTGTTGTAGGTGAACCCGTTGATGGTCTTGCTGCCGCTGCCCTCGCTGGCGAGGTAGAAGAAGTGGTTGCCGACGCCCGAGGAGTTGTGCACGTCGAGCTGCCCGACCTTGCTGGTCCAGCAGTCGGCGGACCCGCCGTCCAGCGAGGGCTTGTCCATCCGGCGCAGCCACGGCGGGGTGGACTGGTCGCTGAACAGGTAGTCGGGGGTGTCCACCTTGCTGTTGGCGTACCACTCGACCATGGTGCCGAAGATGTCACTGGTGGACTCGTTGAGGCCGCCGGACTCGCCGCTGTAGCGCAGGTTGGCGGTCGCGCTGGTGACGCCGTGGGTCATCTCGTGGCCCATGGTGTCGAGGTCGACCTGCTCCGGGTCCTTGGAGCCGTCGCCGTCACCGGTCATCATGCAGAAGCAGCTGTCGGACCACTGGGCGTTGTCCCAGTCGGTGCCGACGTGCACGAAGACGGTGGCGCCCTTGCCGTCGTTCTTGATGCCGCTGCGGCCGAAGGTGTTCTTGTAGTAGTCGTACGTCCAGGCGGTGTTGGCGTGGGCGTCGACGGCGGCGGTGGCCCGGTCGGTGGAGAACTTCTTCCCGTCGCCCCAGGTGTTGTCCGTGTCGGTGAACAGCGTGCCGGAGCTCGCCTTGAGCGAGCCCGCGGAGACGTTGTGCGCGTCCCTGGTGGTGTGCTTGCGCACCGGGTCGATCAGCGCGAAGCCACCGGACTGCGCGGTGGTGTCGATGGTGATGTCGCCGGTGTACTCGGAGTGGCCGGTGCCGCTGGCCTGGTGCTCGGAGTCGTAGCTCTCGATCTGCTCGCCGGTGGAGGCGTCGGTGACGACGACCTTCCCGGCGGGCTGGCCGTGGTCGCCGACACCGGCGACGGTGGTCTTCCAGGCGAGGCGGGGCGTGCCGTCGGCGGCCCAGACGACCAGTTCGGGGGAGCTGGTCGCGGAGCCGATGGACGGCGCGGACTGGAGGGCGCGGCTCGCGGAGGTCTGCGCCGGGACCTTCGGGACGATGGACGCCACCGCGGCCTCGTGCGCGGCGGCGCGGGAGGAGTCCTTGAGCCGGCCGCGCGCGTCCTGGTGCACGACCAGGTCGCCGCCGACCACGGGCAGGCCCTGGAAGGTGCGGTCGAAGCGGACGTGCTGGGTGCCGTCGGCGTCGATGATGACGTCCTTGACCTGGAGGTCCTGGCCGTCGCCGAAGCCGAACACCCCTGCGTTGCGGGTGACGTTGGCCCTGGCCTGGGCGATCGCGGCGGCGTGGTCGGTGGGGGCGGCCGACGCCGTGGCGGTCTGGAAGGTGGCGGCCACGAGTGCGGCGGTGACCGCTATGGCTCCGGCCGCGAGGTTGCGGCGGTGAGAGGAGATGGGGCTCACTCTGACTCCAGTCGGGGGTAGCTGCAGGGATACGAGCTGGGTCAGAGTTTGACGGTGAACTGACAACGTTGGCTAGATATTTGAAGAGACCTTGACCATTCCGTGTTCTATCCTGATCGAACTTGATAGGTAGTGAACAAATGCCGCAGGAGCCCACCGTGACGACCCGGTACCTCTGGCGCCGCGCCTTCACCAACGGTGAACTGGCCGCTCTGCATGCGGAGGGGTTCGGCCCCCCGCCGGCACCGGCCTCCCGCGCCGCTGACCGGTGCCGCTGACCCGTGCCTCTGACCGGCGCCTCTGACCGGTGCCTCCGGCCAGTGCCCCTGACCCGCCCCTCCGACTGCCCCTCCGCGCGGGACCGGGCGCGAGCGCCGTCGCCCGGTGTCGCCGATCCCCTGCGGGCGGTCCCGCCGGCCCGTACGCTCGCGGGATGGACGGATGGCTGGGCGCCTGGACGGGCGGGCGGCGGGCGGTGCACCTCGGGAACGTCGCCGACTTCAACGAACAGTTCCTCGCGCCGGGGACGGACCCCGACCAGCGGTCCCGGCGCCTGCGGCAGGCACACCACTACGCCGGGATGGCGAGCTGCTACAGCCCCGAGCCCGCGCTGCTGGTCCTGCCGGGGGAGGTCGAGCGGGCCTGGATCGACTGGCTCGCCCGGGAGTTGGAGTGGGGGCCGGTCGAGCTGTACAGCGGGATCGCGCCGGATCGGACGCTCGCCCAGGCCCTCGCCGACCGGCCGGCCCTGGCGGAGCGGATCGCCACCGCCGGTCTCCCGGTGCTGCCGTGGGGACGGACGGCGGCCCAGGGTGACGGCGCGGAGCTCGCGGCCGTCCGGCGCTACGAGTCCAAGGCCGCCGCGCACGCCCTGTTCACCGAACTGGCCCCGGAACACCACGGGATCGTCGTCCCCCACCAGGAGCAGCCGGGCTCCCGGCGCCGCGCCGCCCGTCGGCTGACCGCCCGCGCGAGCCGCGGCCTCACCACCGTGCTGAAGAGCCCGCACGGCGTCGGCGGCTACGGGACGGTCGTGGTGACCCCGCAGGACGTGTTCACGGCCGGCGGCGGCCGGGCCCTGCTGCGCCGGCTGACCGGGGCCGAACTGCCGGCGCCCGGTGGGGACGTGCTGCTGGAGGAGTACATCGACGGCGGCCGTGCCGACCGGCTGCGCGACCTCACCTTCGACGCGGTGGTCGGCGACGACGGCCGCGTCCACCCGGTCGGCGTCGGCGAGATGGCGGTGCACGGCACCCGCTACCAGGGGGTGACGGTCGGCCCGGGGGTGGTGCCGGCCGGCGCGGCGGCGATCGCCGAACGGTTCGGCCTCGCGGTCGGCGAGCGGCTCGCCGCCGAGGGCCACCGGGGCTGGTACGACGTCGACTTCGTCACCGACCGGGACCGCCGGCTCGCCCCCACCGAGATCAACCTGCGGCTCACCGGCCCGGCGATCGCCTTCGTGCTGCGGGCCCGGCTGGACCTGGTCCGCGGCCCCGGCCACCTGGTCCGCACCCTGGACGCGCTGCCGCTCGGCGCCCGGATCTCCCAGGAGGCGCTCCACGACCACCTGGACCGGCTGCGCCCGCGCTGCGCCCGCCTCGGCGTGACCGTCCTGCCGCTGGTCGCGACGGCGGGCTACGAGCGGGAGCCCGCCGTCGGACTGGCCCTCGCCGCGCGCGAGGCCGAGGCGCTGGAGGCCGCGCAGGCGCTGATCGGAGCCGGGAACCACGCGCTGGGCCGGATGTTCGAGGCCCTGCGCTGAGGGGTGCCGGACCGGCTGGGCCCGCGTGCCTCGACCCGCCGCCGCCTCACCTCCGCGCGGACGGCGGGTGCCAGGCGAGGAAGCGGACCACGACCACGGCCGCGATCATCAGCGCGACGTTGAAGACGTAGACCAGGAGCGACTGCCGCGACCAGTCCACCGGTGAGCTGGTCCGGTACAGGTTGTCCTGCGGCCACCAGGAGGCCAGCAGCCAGAACACCGACAGGTGGGTGGCGAGCGTGAGTCCCCGCGGCCTGCCGTGCGCGGTGAGCATCGGCCATCCGGCCAGCAGGAACGCCGCGCCCAGCCCGAACGAGAGCCACTCGGCGATGTACAGGGCGTGGAAGTAGGAGGCGAAGGGGTCCGGCACCCGGGACAGGTCGGTGGAGCCCGGCCAGAGCGAGTCGGTGAGCAGCCAGGCCGCGAAGGCGAAGGGCAGGGCGATGAGGAGCCAGCCGCAGCCGGACAGGCCGGGCCCGCCGGCGCCGGCCGCCCGGCCGGAGCCGGTCCCCCCGCCCGCGCCCTTGAAGCCGGCGCCCTTGTGACCGGCCGAGCCGCCCGTGCCGGCCTTCCCGGCCCGGGGGCCGGTGGAGTCGCGCGGCGCCGGCAGCGGCAGGGAGCCGCGGTCGAGCTTGCCGGCCCTGGTGCGGGGGAGCGCCGACAGCGGCACCACCGCGGTGGGCAGGTCGCCGGCGGGCAGGCGCTTCGTCAGGTAGGCGGAGAGCGACCACGCGTCCGCCCCTTCGGCCTCCGGGTCGGTCACCGCGTACCCGACCAGCGCCCGCCGCCCGGGCTCCGGCTCCACCTCGGCGACGGTGGCCTCCCGGACCGCCGGGTGCGAGCGCAGTACGCCCTCGGCGGCCGCGGCCGTGGTGACCCGCTCGACCACGGCGGTGGCCCGGGCGGAGTCGACCGGCCCCACCACGGCCTCGGCGCGGGCCGTGAACTCCAGTACGCCGTCCGCGCGGATCCGCCCGAGGTCGCCGGTCAGCAGGACCCGGCCGTCCGGGTCGAAGGCCGCGGGCCGGAACCGGCGGTCCGTCTCCTCGGGCCGGTTGAGGTAGCCCCGGCCCAGGCCCGCGCCGGCGACCGCGATCTCGCCGACCGTCCCGCTCGGGGCGGGCTCGCCGTCCGGGCCGAGCACATGGACCCGGGCGCCGGGGAACGGCCGGCCGACCAGCGAGACCCGCTCGCTGCCCTCGCCGCCGGTCGCCCCGGCCGCGTCGAAGTAGCTGCTGTCCACGGAGGCCTCGGCGAGGCCGTACACGTTCAGCACCCGGACGTCCGCGCCGAGCAGCCCCTGCAGGCCCAACTGCTCGTCCAGGTACCACTTCTCGGCGCCCACGGTGAGCAGCCGAACACCGGTCAGCGACCCGCCCGAGGCCGTGAGGTGCGCCCGCAGGCGGCGCGCCGTGCGGACGTTGAGCTCCAGCACGGTGATGCCCTCGGCGGTGACCAGGGCCGGCAGGTCGGCGATGTCGGCGCTGCGGTCCAGGGTGAGGTTGCGCGGTGCGACCACCAGGGTGGCGCCGGTGCAGAGCGCGCGCACCCAGTCCGCGGTGAAGACGTCGAACTCCAGGCTCGCCGTCTGCAGGATCCGGTCGGAGGCGCGGAGCCCGTAGACCGAGCGCCAGCCGCGGTAGGCGGCCAGCAGGTTGCGGTGCTCGATCAGCACGCCCCGGGGCAGTCCGGTCGAGCCGGAGGTGAAGAAGACGCAGGCGAGGTCGTCCGGGCCGGTGGCCACCACCGGCGGGCCGGTGGGCAGCGCGGTGACCGCCTCGGTTGCGGCGACGGCCCCGACAGCCCCGACGGCTCCGAGCTTCTCGCCCGCTCCGACCGTCGCCGCCTCGCCCGCCCCGGCCGGCGCGTCCACGCAGACGACGGCCCGCCCGCCGGCGTCCGTCAGCCGGACCCGGTGGCTCTCCTCGGTCACCACCACGGCCGGATCGGCCTCCGCGAGCACATGGCGCAGCAGCGGGTCGGGCGCCCCCGGCTCCAGCGGTACGTACGCGCCACCGGCCTTCAGCACGGCGAGCAGGGCGACGAACACCTCGGTGCCCCGGCCCAGCGCCACCGCGGCCCGGCCGCCGGGCTCCAGCCCGGCCGCCGCCAGGTGGCGGGCCAGCCGGTCCGCCCGCGCGTCCAGCTCACCGTAGGTCAGTTCCCGCGCGCCGCAGCGGACGGCGACCGCGTCGGGCGTCTGCCGCGCCTGCTCCTCGAACCGCCCGTGCAGCGTTCCGGCACGCCCCGCCGGTTCCGCGTCCCACCCCATCCGTCCAGCCCCCTTCGCATCGTGCTCCGCTCCGATCCTCCCGCCAACTGCCCGCCACCAACAGGGGCGTGCGGACCGGCCGGTCGGTCCGCGCCCCGGCCCGCCCCCGCGCGCCCCGGAACGGGGCGACCGCCGGAGCCGGTCCACACCTCGGACACCCCGGGCCGCCGCCGCTCCGACGGTTGTACTCTGCACGCGGACGGCCGGTGCCAGCCCGCCCGGTGCGGCGCCGCGCCCGCACCCTGTCCGGCGCCGATCCCACGGAGGCCCGCCCGCCATGAGCACGTCCGAACCGCTGCCCGCCGGCCCGCTGCTGCGCACCCGGGACGTCGACGTCGTCCGGGACGGCCGCTACCTGCTGCGCGGGATCGACCTCACCATCGAGCCCGGCGAACACTGGGCGCTGCTCGGTGCCAACGGCGCCGGCAAGTCCACGCTGCTGGCGCTGCTCGGCGCGGTCTCCCACCCCACCCGGGGCACGGTGGACGTGCTGGGCCGCCGGCTCGGCCGGGTCGACATCCGCGAGCTGCGCGCCCACCTCGGTCACGTCAACCCGCGCCACCCGCTGCGTTCGCCGCTCTCCGTCCGCGAGGTGGTGCTGACCGGCCTCACCAACACCATCGAACCGGACCTGCACCGCAAGCCGTCCCCCGAGGAGCTCGACCGCTGTGAGCGACTGATCGAGACCCTCGGCATGACGGCCATGGCGGAGTCCCCGTGGCCCACCCTCTCCCAGGGGGAGCGCGGCCGGGCCCTGATCGCCCGCGCCCTGATGCCCAGCCCCCGGCTGCTGCTGCTCGACGAGCCCGCCACCGGGCTCGACCTCACGGCCCGCGAGCTGCTGCTCGGCAGCCTGGACCTGCTGCGCCATCAGCACCCCGAGCTGGCCAGCGTGCTGGTCACGCACCACCTGGAGGAGCTGCCGGAGAGCACCACGCACGCGCTGCTGCTGCGTGACGGCGAGTGCGTCGGGGCCGGGCCGGTGGACGAGGTGATGACCACCGAGCTGGTGAGCGCCTGCTTCGGCCACCCGATCCGGATCAGCCGGCACGAGGGCCGCTGGAGCGCCCGCGCGGCCGCCCGCCGGACCCCCGGCCGCTGAGCACCTCGGTGCCCCGGGCACCCGGCCGCTGAGCCCGCGCGCCGGGCGGCTCCCGGGCGGGGCGGGGCGTGGGACGGGCCACCGGCGGTGGCCGGAATTGGTCGGTGGGCTGACGGCACCGTGGCCGCCTGGCCCGCCCCCACCTGCGCGGATCGAAGGCGGCCCCGGTGTAGACGGCAAAATCAGATATCCCTAAGGTATGCCTTAGCTAAGTGGGTGGGGGGCACCGGTGGCCCCGGTTCCCGTACCCACGCTCAGCCATGCCCGGAACCGCCTGTCCTCCCCGCTGGAGCCCTCATGTCCGCCCGTCGTTCCACCGCAGCCGCGCTGCTCACCCTCGCTGTGGCGACCGCCGCGCTGGCCGGTTGCTCGCAGAAGAAGGACGACAAGGCCTCTGCCGACGCCGTCAAGGTGAACGCCACCGACAGCGCCTGCGAGGTCTCCAAGACCAGCTTCCCGGCCGGCCACGTCGTGATCGACATCGCGAACAAGGGCTCGAAGACCACCGAGGTCTACGTCTACGGCGACGGTGACAAGATCATCACCGAGCGCGAGAACATCGGCCCCGGCACCAAGGCGTCGATCACCGCCGAGATCAAGGCCGGCTCGTACGAGATCGCCTGCAAGCCGGGCATGGTCGGCGACGGCATCCGCCAGAAGATCACCGTCACCGGTGACGCCGCCGCCTCCGGCGCCTCGACCGACCCGCGGCTGACCGCCGCCGTGGACGCGTACCGCACGTACGCCCAGGAGCAGGCCGACGCCACCATCCCGGTGGTCACGCAGTTCGCCGACGCGATCAAGGCCGGGGACCTGGAGAAGGCCAAGTCGCTCTTCGCGCCGTCGCGCACCGGCTGGGAGCGCACCGAGCCGGTCGCCGAGAGCTTCGGCGACATCGACCCGAAGACCGACACCCGCGAGGACGGCCTGGAGCCCGGCCAGGAGTGGACCGGCTGGCACAAGCTGGAGAAGTCGCTCTGGGCCGACGCCAGGATCGGCGACGACGAGAAGAAGCTCGCCGACCAGCTGGTGACGGACCTGAAGGACTGGCAGACGAAGATCCCGGCGGCCGAGATCACCGCGACCAGCATGGCCAACGGCGCCAAGGAGCTGCTGGACGAGGTCGCCACCGGCAAGATCACCGGCGAGGAGGACCGCTACAGCCACACCGACCTGGCGGACTTCGCCGCCAACGTCGAGGGTGCGCAGAAGGCCTACGAGCTGCTCAAGCCGGTCGCCTCGGAGAAGGACGCCGAGCTGGCCAAGACCCTGGACGCGGAGTTCACCGCGATCCAGGCGCTGCTGGCCAAGTACAAGCAGGCCGACGGCGGTTACACCTCCTACGACAAGGTCACCGAGGCCGAGCGCAAGACCTTCTCCGACGCGGTGAACTCGCTGGGCGAGCCGCTGTCGAAGCTGGCCGCCGCGGTCGTCGTCAAGTAACGGTCGACACGCAGTACCGGTCGACAAGCAGGACCCCAGGAGGTGTCGGCTCCCGTAGCCGGGTTAGCCTCCACCACATCGCCGTGGCGGCCCCCGTGGCCGCCACGGCATCCGTGAGTCAGCGCAGAGAAGGGCCGCCCGTCGATGGACGCCGAGAACCAGCAGCAGAGCGGGACGCCGGCCGGCAGCGACGCCGACGCCGCCGCGAGTGGGCGGGGCGGCGCCGACCGCGGCCCGATCAGCCGCCGGGCCGTGATCGGCTGGGCGGGCGCGGGCGTCGCGATCGGCGCCGCCGGGGTCGGCTCGGTGGCCGCCGCCACCCGGCAGGACGACGACACCCCCGCGCCGGCGGCCACCCCCGCGAACATCCCCTTCTACGGCGAGCACCAGTCGGGCATCGCCACGCCCGTCCAGGACCGGCTGCACTTCGCCGCGTTCGACGTCTCGGCGACCGCCACCCGCGAGTCGCTGGTCAAGATGCTCAAGGAGTGGTCCAAGGCGGCCGCCGCGATGACGGGCGGGCGCGAGGTCGGCACCGGCGCCGCCAGCGGCCTGCCCGAGGCACCGCCGGACGACACCGGCGAGGCCCTGGGCCTGCCCGCCTCCCGGCTCACCCTCACCATCGGCTTCGGCCCCGGCCTGTTCGAGAAGGACGGCGTGGACCGGTTCGGCCTCAAGGCCCGGCGCCCCGAGGCCCTGATCGACCTGCCGAACTTCAAGGGCGACAAGCTCGACCCGCAGCGCAGCGGCGGCGACCTCTGCGTCCAGGCCTGCGCCGACGACCCGCAGGTCGCCGTGCACGCGATCCGCAACCTGGCCCGGATCGGCATGGGCACGGTCAACATCCGCTGGTCGCAGCTCGGTTTCGGCAAGACGTCCTCGACCACCCCGGACGCGCAGACCCCGCGCAACATGATGGGGTTCAAGGACGGCACCCACAACATCGCCGGCAGCGACACGGCGAAGCTCGCCGAGCACGTCTGGGTCGCCCCCGGCGAGGGCCCGGACTGGATGACCGGCGGCTCCTACCTGGTCGCCCGCCGGATCCGGATGCACATCGAGACCTGGGACCGTACCTCGCTCAAGGAGCAGGAGGACGTCTTCGGCCGCACCAAGGGCGAGGGCGCGCCGTACGGCAAGCCCAAGGAGCACGACGCGCCGGACCTCAAGGCGATGCCCGAGGACTCCCACGTGCGCCTGGCCCACCCGGACAGCAACAGCGGCCTGATGATCCTGCGCCGCGGCTTCTCCTTCACCGACGGCACCGACGGCCTCGGCCGCCTGGACGCCGGCCTGTTCTTCCTCGCCTACCAGCGGGACAGCCGCAAGGCGTTCGTCCCCCTCCAGCAGCGCCTCGCCTCCAGCGACAAGCTCAACGAGTACATCCAGCACGTCGGCTCCGCCCACTTCGCCTGCCCGGCGGGCGTCCGCAAGCCCGGCGAGTGGTGGGGCCAGGCCCTCTTCGGCTGACCTGGCGCTCCCGCCCACCCGCGTACCACCTCTTCACCCCCAGGAGCCAGCGTGTTCGGCAACTACCTGATCGGCCTGCGCGAGGGCCTCGAAGCGAGCCTCGTCGTCTGCATCCTGATCGCCTATCTGGTCAAGACCGGCCGCAAGGACAAGCTCCTGCCGGTCTGGTCGGGCGTGGTGGCGGCCGTCGTCCTCAGCATGGCCTTCGGCGCCGTCCTGCAGTTCGGCTCCTCGCAGCTGAGCTTCGAGGCGCAGGAGGCGCTCGGCGGCTCGCTGTCGATCATCTCGGTCGGTCTGGTCACCTGGATGGTGTTCTGGATGCGGCGCACCGCCCGGCACCTGAAGGCCGAGCTGCACGGCAAGCTGGACGCGGCGATGGCGATGGGCACCTTCGCGCTGGTGGTCACCTCCTTCCTGGCCGTGGGCCGGGAGGGGCTGGAGACCGCGCTGTTCATCTGGTCGGCGGTGCAGGCCACCGACGACGGCTACAACCCCGTGATCGGCGCGGCCCTGGGCCTGGCCACCGCGGTGGTGCTCGGCTGGCTGTTCTACCGGGGCGCGCTGAGGATCAACCTGGCGAAGTTCTTCACCTGGACCGGCGCCATGCTGGTCGTCGTCGCGGCCGGCGTGCTCGCCTACGGCGTGCACGACCTCCAGGAGGCCGGCTGGCTCGGCGGCCTGCACAGCCAGGCCTTCGACATCAGCAGCACCATCCCCAAGGACAGCTGGTACGGCACCCTGCTGAAGGGCGTCTTCAACTTCCAGCCCGACCCGACCGTCCTCCAGCTGGTCGTCTGGGCGGCCTACCTGATCCCGACCCTGGCGATCTTCTTCGGTCTCTTCGGCGGCCGCCCGGCCAAGCCGCTCGCGAACGCCGGACCGGCGAAGACCGCCGCCTGACGGCCCACCGGCGGCCACCCGCACAGCAACCGCACAGCACCCGAACCGCCCCGCCCGGCCCCCGCCGGGCGGGGCGGTTCGGCATGTCCGGGGTCCCGTCCGGCCACGGTGCCGCGGACTGCCGCGCTACCGCGGCGGCCCGTACGCCAGGAGGAGGACCGCGAGGGCGGCGGGACCGATCCCCGTCATCACCCCCGGGGGCGCCGCCCGGCGTGCCGGCCGCCCGGTGCTCCCACCGCGTACGGCACCGCACAGCGCCGTGCGGCCGCGCCCCGCGCCGCGCGGCGCCCGCGTGGTACCCCGCGCCGAGCTGACCACCGGTCAAAAAGTTCATCCCAGGGTCTACCCGCGTAAACCCCCGACGCGCCATGCTGGTTGCCAGCCCGGGCCGCTTCCGCCCGGGGGCTTCCGCCTGCCCTCACACCGACCCTGGAGTCCCCGTATGCCTGCGATACGCACGCCGCACCGCGCCCTGCCGGCCGCCCTCGGCGCCCTGCTGCTCGCCCTCACCGCGCTGCTGGCCGGCGCCGGCACCGCCCAGGCCGCCCTGCCCACCCCGGTCTCGGCCGCGACGGCCCGCACCTACCTGGCCTCCATCGCGACGGGCGCCGAGACCCACGACGACACCTACGACCGGACGCTGTTCCCGCACTGGATCACCATCGCCGGCACCTGCAACACCCGGGAGACCGTCCTCAAGCGCGACGGCAGCGGCGTGGTCACCGACTCCGCCTGTGCCTCCGTCAGCGGCACCTGGTCCTCGGTCTACGACAACGCGACCACCACCAACGCCTCCTCCTTCGACATCGACCACCTGGTGCCGCTGGCCGAGGCCTGGCGCTCCGGTGCCTGGGCGTGGACGACGGACCAGCGCAAGGCCTTCGCCAACGACCTGACCCGCCCGCAGCTGCTGGCCGTCTCCGCGAGCTCCAACCGCTCCAAGGGCGACCAGGACCCGGCCCACTGGCTGCCGCAGACCTCCTACCGCTGCACCTACGCCCGCGCCTGGGTGCAGGTGAAGTACTTCTACGGCCTCTCCGTGGACACCGCCGAGAAGAGCACCCTCTCCTCGATCCTCAACGGCTGCTGACCGGACCCACCGCTGACGAATCGTTCATGCACAGAGCTCCGCCCGCCGGTGTCCTTCCCGGCGGGCGGAGCTCTTCGGTGTCGGTGGCCCTCCCGGGGCGCTACTCGCTCTTGATCGCCCCCAGGATGTCCATCCGGGCGGCCCGGCGGGCCGGCCAGAGGGCGGCGAGCAGGCCGATCACGGCGGCGGCGACCAGGAAGCCCAGGATCTGGACCGGCGGCACCACCGTGGTGATGCCCTTGAAGGTGTCCGCCATCGTGCGGGTGCCCGCCCAGGCGGTCACGATGCCGAGCAGCACGCCGACCACGCCGCCGAAGAGCGCGATCATCAGCGACTCCAGCCGGACCATCCGGCCGATGCCGCGCCGGTCCAGGCCGATCGCCCGCAGCATGCCGATCTCCCGGCGGCGCTCGAACACCGACATCGCCATGGTGTTGACGACGCCCAGGACGGCGATCACCACGGACATCCCCAGCAGGCCGTACATGATGTTCAGCACCGCGGTGACCAGCTGGCGGTTCTCCGCCTTGATGTCCTTCTCGCCCTTGACGGCGATCAGCGGGTTGCCGCCGGTGGCGTCGCGCAGGGCCTGCTTCAGCTTGGCGTCGGCGCCGTTCACGCCCTTGACCAGGACCTTCTGCGGCCCGGTGCCGGGTGCGGCGTGCGGGCCGACCACGGAGTCCGGGGCGACCAGACCGGCCAGCGCGGTGCCGGCCTCCAGCACGCCGCCGACGGTCAGCGAGCCCTTGGCGCCGTCCGGGTAGGTGAAGGCCAGCGGGTCACCGGGCTTCAGGCGCAGGCGGTCGGCGGTGCCGGAGCCGACCAGTAGCTCGCCCCGCCTCAACGCGTCCGCGCTACCGGCCTTCACCGTGATGGTGGCCAGCTGGTCGATGGTCGCGGCGTCCACCGAGGTGACCACCTCGCGGTCGTCGCGGTCGCCGGTGCCGGCCGCGTCGCCGGCGCCGGTCCCGACCAGGACGGTGCGCACCACGCTCATCGCGCTCACGCCCGGAGTCCGGGCGACCTGCGTCGCGACCTCGGGGGACAGCATCGAGGAGTTCTGCATGGCGACGGTGTAGTCGGCCTTGGTGTCGTTCTCGGTCTCCTCGTCCACGGCCTTGTTCACCGAGGCACCGATCACGGTCAGCGCGGTGATCAGGGTGACGCCGATGGTGAGGGCCGAGGCGGTGGCGGCGGTGCGGCGCGGGTTGCGCACGGCGTTCTCGCGGGCCAGCTTGCCCGGCGTCCCGTACAGCCTGCGCAGCAGCGGGGCGAACAGCGCGATCAGCGGCCGGGCCAGCAGCGGGGTCAGCACGAACACGCCGATCAGCAGCGCGCCCGCGCCGGCGCCGACCAGCTTGCCCTCCTTGCCGGCGGCGCCGGCCAGCAGGCCGCCGACGCCGGCCGCGGCGAACAGCAGGCCGATCGTGTTGCGCACCCGCAGGCTCTTCTGGGTGGCCGGCTGCTCGACCGAGCTCATCGCGGCGACCGGGGCGATCCGGGAGGCGCGGAGGGCGGGCAGCCAGGCGGCGAGCACCGTCACCAGCACTCCGATGGCGACCGAGACGAGCACCGTGGACGGGGCGACCACCAGCGGGCCGTCCGGCAGGTTGGCCTCCATCGGTCCGTTCAGCAGCGAGCGCAGGCCGGTGGCGATGCCGATGCCGGCGAGCAGTCCGGCCACCGAGGCGGTCAGGCCGACCAGCAGCGCCTCGACCAGCACGGAGAGGGTGACCTGCCTGCGGTTGGCGCCGACGGCGCGCAGCAGGGCGAGCTCCTTGGTGCGTTGGGCGACCAGCATGGTGAAGGTGTTGGCGATGATGAAGATGCCGACGAACAGCGCGATCGCGGCGAAGCCGAGCAGCACGCCGCTCATGCCCTTGGTGCCCTCCTGGATCATCCGGTCCTGCTCGTCGGCCAGCTCGCGGCCGGTCCTCGCCTCGATCGAGTCGTCCTGCGGGACGGCCTGCCGGACGGCTGTGAGCAGCGCGCGGTCGTCGGCGCCGGGCCGGCCCTTGACGTCGATCTCGGCGAAGCGGCCCGGGCTGAGGTAGAGCTGCTGGGCGGTGGCGGTGTCGAAGGCGGCGAGCGAGCCGCCGGAGACGACGCGCGGGTCGTTGGTGTGCAGGGTGCCGGTGAGCTTCAGCTCCATGACCGGGCCGTTGACGGCCACCCGGACGGTGTCGCCGACCTTGTAGCCGCCCTTGTCGGCGGTCTTCACGTCCAGCGCCACCTCGCCGGAGCCGCGCGGGCCGCGGCCGTCGACGAGCGGGTAGCGCGGGTCGGTGCCGTCGGCGCCCGGCACGTAGTTGGTGCCGGTGGTCGAGAAGCCGTCGCCGATCAGCGCGCCCTTGCGGTCGGCGATGCCGGCGAAGCCGGTGACCACGCCGCGGGCCTCGGCGGCGCCGGGCAGCAGGGCGACCGCCTTGCGGGTGGACTCGGTCAGGGTGGGGGCGGTGGTGCTCCCGCCGCTGAGGTCGTACCCCCGGTCGACGGCGCTGCGGTCACTGATGGTGACGGCTATGTCGGTGTAGCTCTTGGTGCTCTGGGAGCGCAGCGCGTTGCCGAGGGTGTCGGTGAAGACGAGCGTGCCGGCGACGAAGGCGGTGCCGAGCATGACGGCGAGGGCCGTCATCAGGAGTCGGCCCTTGTGGGCCAGCACGTTGCGCAGTGCGGTGCGGTA
>NZ_JBVHHE010000030.1:0-87356 GCF_055561235.1 Kitasatospora sp. NPDC022856
CCGGGCAGGTAGCCGAGCTCCTGGCCGCCGACCGCGTACAGCGGCCGGAACACCATCACCTTGCGGTGCTGCCCCCGCTCCAGCACCGCCTCCAGCCCCGCGCACAGCGCCAGCGCCGACTTGCCGGTACCGGCCCGCCCGCCCATCGAGACGATGCCCACCTCCGGATCGAGCAGCAGGTCCAGCGCCACCCGCTGCTCGGCACTGCGCCCGCGCAGCCCGAAGGCCTCGCGCTCGCCGCGCACCAGCCGCACCCGGCCGTCGCCGGTGACCCGGCCCAGCGCCCGGCCGCGCTCGGAGCCGAGCACCAGTCCGGTGTGGACGGGCAGCTCGGCCGCGCCCTCGACGTCCACCGCGGCGTCGTGGCCGGCCGCGAACAGCGCGTCCACCTGGTCGGCGGGGACGTGCAGCTCGGCCATGCCGGTCCACCCGGAGGTGATCGCCAGCTCGGCCCGGTACTCCTCGGCGAGCAGGCCGACCGAACTGGCCTTGATCCGCAGCGGCAGGTCCTTGGAGACGACGGTGACGTCGTACCCCTCGGCCTGCAGGTTGCGGGCCACCGCAAGGATCCGGCTGTCCGCCTCGCCGCCCGCGGACCGGTAGCCGACCGGCAGTATCGACAGGTCGGAGTGGTTCAGCTCGACCCGGATGGTGCCGCCGAGCTCCCCGACCGGGATCGGCTCGTCGAGCCGGCCGAAACGGATGCGGTAGTCGTCGAGCAGCCGCAGCGCCTGGCGGGCGAAGTAGCCCAGCTCCGGGTGGTGCCGCTTGGCTTCCAGCTCGGTGACCACGACCACCGGCAGGACGACCTCGTGCTCCTCGAAGCGGGTCATGGCGAGCGGGTCCGCCAGAAGCACGCTGGTGTCGAGAACGTAGGTCCGCCGGTCTGGTGTCCGGCGGCTCTTGGAACTGACCACTAGGCCTCCAGAGCGGATGACCCTGCGTCATCCGCGGCAAGCCGGCCCCCGCTGCCCCGGTGGCCTCGGGGCCGGTCTGCTCGGAGTATTCCCAGGCGAGGGGCGGTGCATTCACGCACTCGGCGAACTGACGGATCATTGCCGGTGAACGTTTGGCCTCGCGCCGCCGCCGGGTACTCCAGCCCTACTGGGGGGTCGGCGGGGGCGGGTGGGGACCGGTGGGCGTCAGAGCCCCATCCGCCGGTGGCGCTCCTCGTACGCGCGCAGTGCCCGGAGGAAGTCGACCTTCCGGAAGGCGGGCCAGTAGGCCTCGCAGAAGTAGAACTCGCTGTGCGCGCTCTGCCAGAGCAGGAAGCCGGACAGCCGCTGCTCGCCCGAGGTGCGGATGACCAGGTCCGGGTCGGGCTGGCCCTTGGTGTAGAGGTGCTCGGCGATGTGCTCGACGTCGAGGATTTCGGCCAGTTCCTCGATCGAGGTGCCGCGCCCGGCGTGCTCCTGGAGCAGCGAGCGGACGGCGTCGGCGATCTCGTGCCGGCCGCCGTACCCGACGGCGACGTTCACGGTGATCCCGTCGATCCCGGCGGTCTCGTCGGCGGCCCGCTTGAGCACGTCCGCGGTGTGCTGCGGGAGCAGGTCCAGCGCGCCGACCGGGTTGACCCGCCAGCGGCGGGCGGCGGCCAGGCCGGTGACGGCGTCCTCGATGATCCCGAGCAGCGGGACGAGCTCGTCGGCCGGCCGGGAGAGGTTGTCGGTGGAGAGCATCCAGAGCGTGACGACCTTGACGTGGGTCTCGTCGCACCAGCCGAGGAACTCGCTGATCTTGTCGGCGCCGCGCTGGTGGCCGTAGGCGGTGGAGCCGCCGGTCGCCTTGGCCCAGCGGCGGTTGCCGTCGAGGATCACGCCGATGTGATGGGGGGTCCGGGCGAGGTGCACCTCGACCCGGCGACCGTAGAGGCCGTACATACCGTCCAGCAGGGTGCGCAGACCCGGCGTGCGTTCGACGACATCGCGCAGACCCATGGTTTTCGGCCCCTCCGTACTCATTACACCGGGGGACGTCACAACCCCCGGCGCAGCCTACTCCGGCCCGGAGGCAGTGGGTAAAGCCGCAGGTAGCAGTCCGGTCACAGTCCTGTGCGGAGCACGTCGAGGGCCGCGTGGCGGAAGTGGCCGGAACACACCCGCACGAACGCCCGGTGGCTCCCGGGGCTCCGGATACGGAACGGTATCCGGTTCCTTAAAGAATCCGTAAGCCGACGGTTCAATGCTTGACGACCACCAATGGTCTAGTCCAGCTTGTGACCAGGGCGGAACACGCACCACCGCCGCCCCATCCGAGGCAGTACTGCGGACGCAATTCCCTCCTCGCCCCCGGGCGTTCCCGAACCGAACACGACGCTCCTCGCTCCGGTGCTCCCACACCGCCGACCGTAGGTCGTCCTCGGCCCGGGCACGCTCGTCGGCCCGGCGGGAGCCCTCCCCCACACGCGGCCGCCGCGCCCCCCACCGCGGCGGCCGCTCCTCCCCCAGGAGCGCACCTCCATGGCCCGTACGCTGAACCAGCCCGCGCACAAGCGCCGGCGCAGCACCCTTCCGGCCCTCGCCGCCGGTGCCACCGCCCTCGCCCTCGCCCTCGCCGGCAGCGGCCTCGCCCTCTTCGCCGGCGGCGCCAGCGCGGCCGCCGGCAACCTGGTCTCCAACGGCGGCTTCGACTCCGGTTCGACCGCCGGCTGGGTCTGTACCGGCGCCGCGGGCACCGTCTCCACTCCGGTCCACTCCGGCACCGGCGCGCTGCAGGCCACGCCGGGCGCCGCGGACACCGCCGAGTGCACCCAGACCATCAGCGTGCTGCCCAACACCAGCTACACCCTGAGCGCCTGGGTCCAGGGCCCTTACGTCTACCTCGGCGCGCGCGGCACCGGCGGCACCGACCCGAGCAGCTGGTCCAACCAGAACAGCTGGAACCAGCTCTCCTCCACCTTCACCACCGGCGCGAACGTCAAGAACGTCACGCTGTTCGTGCACGGCTGGTACGGCCAGAGCGCCTACCTCGCGGACGACATCACGCTGAGCGGCCCCGGCGGCACCTCCACGCCGAGCCCGACCGCGACGCCCACCGCCACCGCGTCGCCCACGGCCACCGCGACGCCGACCGCGACCGCCACCCCCACGGCGACCGCCACCCCGACCCAGACCGCCACGCCGACGCCCACGGCGACCGCGACCACCACCGCCCCGCCGGTCACCGGCCTGCCGAAGCACGTGGTCACCGGCTACTGGCACAACTTCGACAACGGCGCGACCGTCCAGAAGCTGAGCGACGTCCAGAGCGCCTACGACATCATCGCGGTCTCCTTCGCCGACGCCGTGCCGACCAGGGGCGGGGCGATCAGCTTCACCCTCGACCCGGGGCTCGCCAAGGCCCTCGGCGGCTACACCGACGCGCAGTTCCGCGCCGACCTGAAGGCCAAGCAGGCGGCCGGCAAGAAGGTCGTCCTCTCGATCGGCGGCCAGAACGGCGCGATCAGCGTGGGTGACGCCGCCGCGGCGGCCGCGTTCACCGACAGCGCCTACGCGATCATCAAGGACTACGGCTTCGACGGCATCGACGTCGACCTGGAGAACGGCGTCAACCCGACCTACCTCGGGAACGCGCTGCACAGCCTGCAGGCCAAGGTCGGCTCGAACTTCATCCTGACGATGGCCCCGGAGACCATCGGGATGTACAGCACCGCCGGCGCCTACTTCCAGCTGGCGCTGAACACCAAGGACATCCTGACCGTCGTCAACACCCAGTTCTACAACTCGGGCGGCATGAACGGCTGCGACGGCAAGGTCTACAACCAGGGCACCATCGACTTCATCACCGCGCAGGTCTGCACCCAGATCCAGGGCGGCCTGCGGCCCGACCAGGTCGGCATCGGCGTCCCGGCCTCCAGCAAGGCGGCCGGCGGCGGCTACGTCTCGCCGGCCGTGGTGAACAACGCACTGGACTGCCTGGCCACCGGCAAGAACTGCGGCAGCTTCGTCCCGCCGGCCAAGTGGCCCACCATCCGCGGCGCGATGACCTGGTCCACCAACTGGGACGCCAACAACGGGAACGCCTTCTCCAACGCGGTCGGCCCTTTCGTCCACCAGATGCCGTAACTCCCCCCGGCGCGCCGCTCCTTGAGGGTGGGGCTCGCGCGCCGACGGCGGGGCCCGCCGTACCGGTCCGGTACGGCGGGCCCCGCTCGTCCCCCCTCCTCCTACTGCAGCAGGACCGCGGCCAGGGTGCCGAGCAGCAGGAACGGGCCCATCGGCAGCTCCAGCCCGCGTACCGGCCGCCGCCGCGCCAGGGCCGCCACCGCCCGGACCACCGCCCAGAGCCCGGCCAGCACCGAGGCCGCGAAGAGCCCGGTGAACGCGGCCGACCAGCCGTACCGGCCGAGCAGCGCGCCCAGGCCGAGCGCCAGCACGGTGTCCCCCGGGCCCATCAGACCGATCCAGCCGGGCAGTTCGAACAGCGCGGCGGCGGCGAGCGCCACCAGCAGACAGCGCAGCAGCACACCCGGACTGCCGGCCGCCAGCTCCACCACCACCAGCAGCGCGGCCAGGCCGGCCGCCAGCGCCCAGCTCAGCGGGTACGGCAGCCGCCGCACCCGGGCGTCGGTGAAGCCGAGCACCACGCCCGGGCCGGCCGCCCAGAGCAGCAGCACCGCGTCGGCCGGGTGCGCCGCCGACAGCGCGGCCGCCGCCACCGCGACCGTCACCGCCTCCACCTGCCAGGCCCCCGGCCCCAGCCGCTCCCGGCAGCCCGGGCAGCGCCCGCCGGGCGGCAGACCGCGCAACCGCCGCTCGCACGCCGGGCACCGGGTGCACCACGGCCCGCCCTCCGGCACGGCGTAACGCACCACCAGGCCCCGCAGCGCGGGCGCCACCAGCAGGCCGCCCAGCACCGCCCCGAGCACGGCCGCGATCACGGCGCCCCCTCTCGTCCACCGTCGGTCACTGTCCCCGGGCACCGGTACGGTTCCCCGGGAACCGCCCGGCACTCGCCGGCGTCCGACCTCGCGGCGCCACATCCGCATTCCGGCGCCGCACCGACCACATCATCCACGGGGAACCACTGTGACCAACACTCAGAACGCGCTGCGCGCCGCCGTCCCGCTCGCCGCGCTGGCGCTGCTGCTGACCGCCTGCGGGCCGGAGAACGAGGACCCGGCCGCGGGCGCGGCGGGCGCCGCGGGCGCGAGCGCCGCCGCCACCACCGCGCCGGGCGCCACCGGGGCCCCGTCGGCCACCGGCGGCTCCGCCGGCACCGCGGGCACCGGCGGTACGGCCGGCTCGGCCGGCACGGCGGGCGCCGGCGGCAACACGCCGAACGCCGTCCCGTCCGCCGCCACCAGCGGGAACCCGATCGGCGGCGCCGGCGGCGGCGCCGGCAGCGGGAAGATCGGCTACGACAACCCGCTGGCGACCACCGCCACCGGCAGCTACCTGGGCAAGACCAAGGCCGACGTCACCCCGGTCTCGGTGGTCAAGGGCACCGCGGCCGAGGTCGCGCCGTACAACTTCAAGCCGGCCGAGCTCGACGGCAAGACGCCGTACTACGTGACCGTCTCGTTCACCAACCGCACCGGTGGCCCGCTCACCGACGAGTACTTCATGATGCGGTTCAAGGTGAAGTCGGACACCGCCGCCACCGGCGGGGTGCTGCCCGCGCCGACCGTCCTGAAGTCGATCCCGCAGTGCGACTCCGGCAAGAAGCCCGGCACCCTGGCGGACGGCCAGACCCAGCAGCAGTGTGCGGTCTATCTCGTTCCGACCAACACCCCGCCGAAGTTCCTCGTCTTCGGCAGCGTTCTGGACACCGAGCCCCTGATCTGGAAGGCCGGCTGACAGCTCCGCCTGCCGTTCGAAGGGGGCCCTTGAGGGCGGTCCGGCGCGTGTCCCCGCACCCGCGCCGGACCGGCCCGGGATACCCCTAAAGTAGGCAGGCATGCAGGTCATCCAGTCCAGCAAGCTCGCCAACGTCTGCTACGACATCCGCGGCCCGGTGCTCGACGAGGCGATGCGGCTGGAGGAGCAGGGCCACCGCATCCTGAAGCTCAACACCGGCAACCCCGCCGTGTTCGGCTTCGACGCGCCCCCGGAGATCCT
This sequence comes from Kitasatospora sp. NPDC022856, assembly GCF_055561235.1. Taxonomy (NCBI): domain Bacteria; kingdom Bacillati; phylum Actinomycetota; class Actinomycetes; order Kitasatosporales; family Streptomycetaceae; genus Kitasatospora; species Kitasatospora sp. NPDC022856. The sequence continues at coordinate 6,060 of NZ_JBVHHE010000030.1, forward strand.
CCAGGACATCCTGCGCAACCTCTCCTCCGCGCACGGGTACGGCGACTCCAAGGGCCTGCTCGCCGCCCGCCGGGCCGTGGTCATGCACTACGAGGAGCGCGGGCTGCACGGCCTCACCGTCGAGGACGTCTTCCTCGGCAACGGCGTCTCCGAGCTGATCCAGCTGGCGATGACCGCCCTGCTCGACGACGGCGACGAGGTGCTCGTCCCGGCGCCGGACTACCCGCTCTGGACGGCCTCCGTCTCGCTCGCCGGCGGCACCGCCGTGCACTACCGCTGCGACGAGCAGTCCGAGTGGTACCCGGACCTCGCCGACATCGAGGCCAAGGTCACCGACCGGACCAGGGCGATCGTGGTGATCAACCCGAACAACCCGACCGGCGCGGTCTACCCCCGCGAGGTCCTGGAGGGCCTGGTCGAGATCGCCCGTCGGCACAAGCTGGTGGTCTACGCGGACGAGATCTACGACAAGATCCTCTACGACGACGCCGAGCACGTCCCGCTGGCCACGCTGGCCCCCGACCTGTTCTGCGTCACCTTCAACGGGCTCTCCAAGGCGTACCGGGTGGCGGGCTTCCGCTCCGGCTGGATGGTGCTCTCCGGCGACCGGCAACGCGCCCGCAGCTACATCGAGGGCCTGACCGTGCTCGCCTCGATGCGCCTGTGCGCCAACATGCCGGCCCAGCACGCGGTGGCCGCGGCGCTCGGCGGCCGACAGTCGATCAAGGACCTGGTGCTGCCCGGCGGCCGGCTGCTGGAGTCCCGGGACGCCGCGTACCGGCTGCTCAACGAGATCCCGGGGGTCAGCTGCGTCAAGCCGAAGGGCGCGCTGTACGCGTTCCCCCGGCTGGACCCGAAGGTCTACAAGATCAAGGACGACGCCCAGATGGTGCTGGACCTGCTGCGCGCCGAACGCATCCTGCTGGTCCAGGGCACCGGCTTCAACTGGCCCGAGCCGGACCACTTCCGCCTGGTCACGCTGCCCCGGGCCGAGGAGATCACCGACGCCGTCACCCGGATCGGCGACTTCCTCGGCGGCTACACCCAGCCGTAGCGGGCCCGGACGGTCAGGCCGTCGCGGTCAGTCCGGTCCGGCTGGCCGTCGCGGTCCGCTCCGGTCCGGTCCGGTCCGGTCCGGTCCGGTCCGGGAAAAGCTACGGCCGGAGTCCCGGTCCGGACGATCTCCTTGGTCGGGGAAAGATCGTCCGCGGAACTCCGGCCGTCCTGTCGCTCGGTGGGTGCGCGATTCGTGCCACGCACCCACCACTACTCGCCGGGCTGAGGCTCAGGCTCAGCCGAGGCGGGCGACCAGGTCTCGGTACTCGTCCCACAGCTCGGTGGGCGTGTGGGAGCCGAAGAGCTCCAGGTGGGCCGGGACGAGCGCGGCCTCCTGACGCCAGATGTCGGCGTCCACGGTGAACAGCAGCTCCCGGTCGGCCTCGGAGAGGTCCAGGCCGTCCAGGTCGAAGCCCTCGACGGTCGGCAGCACGCCGATCGGGGTCTCGACGCCCTCGCCGGTGCCCTGCAGGCGCTCGACGATCCACTTCAGCACGCGGCTGTTCTCGCCGTAGCCGGGCCAGACGAACGAGCCCTCGCTGTTCTTGCGGAACCAGTTCACGTAGTAGATCTTCGGCAGCTTGGCGGCGTCCGCCTGGGCGCCGACCTTCAGCCAGTGGGCGAAGTAGTCGCCCATGTTGTAGCCGCAGAACGGCAGCATCGCGAACGGGTCGCGGCGCAGCTCGCCGACGGTGCCCTCGGCGGCGGCGGTCTTCTCGGAGGCGATGTTCGCGCCCAGGAAGACGCCGTGCTGCCAGTCGAAGGACTCCGTCACCAGCGGGACGGCGGTGGCGCGGCGGCCGCCGAACAGGATCGCCGAGATCGGCACGCCTGCCGGGTCCTCCCACTCGGGGGCGATGGTCGGGCACTGCGCGGCCGGGACGGCGAACCGGGCGTTGGGGTGGGCGGCCGGGGTGCCGGACTCCGGCGTCCAGTCGTTGCCGCGCCAGTCGGTGAGGTGCGCCGGGGGCTCCTCGGTCAGGCCCTCCCACCAGACGTCACCGTCGTCGGTCAGCGCGACGTTGGTGTAGACGGTGTTGCCCCAGAGGGTCTCGATGGCGTTGGCGTTGGTGTCGACGCCGGTGCCGGGCGCGACGCCGAAGAAGCCGGCCTCGGGGTTGATGGCGTAGAGCCGGCCGTCGGCGCCGAAGCGCATCCAGGCGATGTCGTCGCCGATCGTCTCGACCTTCCAGCCCGGGATGGTGGGCTGGAGCATGGCGAGGTTGGTCTTGCCGCAGGCGGAGGGGAAGGCCGCCGCGACGTACGTGGCCTCGCCGGTCGGCGGGGTGAGCTTGAGGACGAGCATGTGCTCGGCCAGCCAGCCCTCGTCACGCGCCATCGTGGAGGCGATCCGCAGCGCGTAGCACTTCTTGCCCAGCAGGGCGTTGCCGCCGTAGCCGGAGCCGAAGGACCAGATCTCGCGGGTCTCCGGGAAGTGCGAGATGTACTTGGTGCTGTTGCACGGCCAGGCGACGTCCGCCTCGCCCTCGGCGAGCGGCGCGCCGACGGTGTGCACGGCCTTGACGAACTCGCCGTCCTCGCCCAGCTGGTCGATCACGGCCTGGCCCATGCGGGTCATCACGCGCATCGACACGGCGACGTAGGCGGAGTCGGTGATCTCGACGCCGTACGCGGCCAGCGGGGAGCCGACCGGGCCCATCGAGAAGGGCACGACGTACATCGTGCGCCCCTTCATCGAGCCGCGGAAGAGACCGTTCTCGCCCTGGAAGACCTCCCGCATCTCGGCGGGGGCCTTCCAGTTGTTGGTCGGACCGGCGTCCTTCTCCTGCTCGGAGCAGATGTAGGTGCGGTCCTCGACGCGCGCCACGTCCGTGGGGTCCGAGGCGGCGTAGTAGGAGTTGGGGCGCTTCTTCTCGTCGAGCTTCCTGAAGGTGCCCTGAGCGACCAGCAGGTCCGCGAGGCGCTGGTACTCCTCCTCGGACCCGTCACACCACTCGATGCGGGCCGGCTGGGTGAGCTCGGCGATCTCGCTCACCCAGGCCAGCAGGCGCTTGTGACGGGTGGGCGCGGATGCGCTGAGAGCGAGGTTCTCGTACGACACGATCGCTCCGTTTCACGCCATCTCGGCACGGAGACGGCGTAGCGGGGGTTTGAGGGTGCTTGCAGCGTAGCTCCGGCCTCAAGCCCAGAACACGGCACAACGGTGAAATTGACTCATCTTTTACTACATTCAGTCTGGTTACTTGTTGGTAATCCGGCTCCTTCGGCCGACCCGGGCCCGACCCGACCGACCCCCGAACACTCCAAAACGTCCAAGTAGTGATGAGGACCACTTCCTACGCGTCAGTAACCTACGGAGCCGTAGGTGGCAGGTAGCATGCTGCCCATGACTGCTGAGCTCCTGGAGAGCACGGAGCGCGTGGAGATCAAGCCGAGTTGGCGCGGCTGGCTGCACGCCGGGATGTTCCCCGCCACGGTGGCCGCCGGGATCGTGCTGATCTGCCTGGCCGACTCCACGCCCGCCAAGATCGCCTGCGCGATCTACTCGGTCAGCGCCTGGCTGCTGTTCGGGGTCAGCGCGGTCTACCACCGCTTCACCTGGGGGCCGCGCGGCGACGCCGTGCTGCGCCGCCTCGACCACGCGAACATCTTCTTGATCATCGCGGGCACCTACACCCCGTTCACCATCCTGCTGCTGGACGGCGCCGCGCAGCAGGTGCTGCTCTGGGCGGTCTGGGGCGGTGCGCTGGCGGGGATAGCGTTCCGGGTGTTCTGGGTGGGCGCGCCGCGCTGGCTGTACACGCCGGTGTACATCGCGCTGGGCTGGGCCGCCGCCTTCTTCCTGCCGGACTTCCTGCGCACCGGCGGGGTCGCGGTGCTGGTGCTGATGATCGTCGGCGGGGTGCTCTACAGCGTCGGCGGCGTGGTGTACGGGCTCAAGCGGCCCAACCCCTCACCGCGCTGGTTCGGCTTCCACGAGGTGTTCCACGCCTTCACCCTCGGGGCCTTCATCGTGCAGTACGTCGGGGTCTCACTGGTGGCGTACAGCGCGACCCGCTGAACCCGGCGCCCCACGACGGGCGGTCGGCCGGTCCAGTGACCGGGCGGCCGCCCGTTCCGCTGTCCACTCCGGACCCGGCCGGCCCGGCCGGCGGTCCCCGCGCTCGTGCGCCGCGCCGTCGTGCCCCGGGCGCTCGTACGCCGGGCGCTCGCCCCCCGGACGCTCCCGTGCGGCGCGCTCGCGGGCCGCGCGGTCGTGACCCGGAAGCTCGGCGGCCGAGTGGTCGTGGCCCGCGAGCCCAGGGGCGGAGTGGCCGTGACCCGTGAGCCCGGCAGCCGAGTGGGCGTGACCCGGAAGCTCCGAGGTCCGACGTTCCGGCGCCGGGAACCCGCGCACCGGGTACTCGCGGCCGGGGTGCTCGCGGATCAGCTGCTCACGCACCCCGTACGGACGGGAGCCGGCCTGCCGCGCGTCCAGCGCCTCGCGCGCCCGGCGGCAGCGCTCGCAGTGCGCCGGGTCCGGCCGGCCGCGCCCCGGGCGGTGCCGGCGCGCCGGACGGCGCTCGCGCGGCCCGGCCTGCTGGTGCAGCTGCTGCCAGCGCCGGCCGACGTACACCATGAGCAGCAGCACCTCGACCCCGGCGACCCCCAGCACCAGGACGGCACCGTTGATCAGGTAGGCCGCGACCACGGCCAGCGCGGACACCACCACCACCGCCGCACCCCAGATCTGGGCGCTCGACTCCCTGCCGGCCATTCGACTCCCCTTCCTGCGCCGGGCACGTGGTCGGCTCCTGCCGCCCCACCCCTTCTCGCTCTCGGCACGCTTCGGCCAGCACTGACCGATTGCCACATCCTATCTACCGTCAGTCACCCGAAGCCGCCCCGGGGCGGCGAACGCCAGATCAACGTTGCGTCAATTCCTTGTGCGGGAAGCACACTTCCAGGACACGTCACGGTGGGTCACGACTACTCGCGGTGGCGCGCGACATTGACGGCCGCCCTCTTTTGGAAGTTACTCTCATTTGACAGTCACTCCCACGAAGGCTCCGGAGGCCGCCGTGACCCCTCCCGCCGTACCCGCCCCGCCCGGCCCCGATCCGCGGCGCTGGCTGGCGCTGGTCGCCGTCGCGCTGAGCGTCCTGGTCATCAGCTTCGACATGACGATCCTCAACGTGGCCCTGCCGACCCTGGCCTCCCAGCTGCGGGCCACCACCGGCCAGCAGCAGTGGATCGTCGACTCCTACACGGTGGTCTTCGCCGCCGCGATGCTCCCGGCCGGCCTGCTCGGGGACCGCTTCGGCCGCCGCCGCACCCTCACCACCGGCCTCGCCCTCTTCGGCCTCGCCTCCGCGGTCGGCATGCTCGCCGACAGCCCCGGCACCCTGGTCGCCGCCCGTGCGGCGATGGGTCTGGCCGGCGCCCTGGTGATGCCGATGTCCCTGGCGGTGATCCCCGGCCTGTTCCCGGCCGGCGAGCAGCGCCGCGCCACCGCGATCCTCTCCGCCGCGCTCGCCGCCGGGACCCCGCTCGGCCCGCTGATCGGCGGCTTCCTGCTGCAGCACTTCTGGTGGGGTGCGATCTTCGTGATCAACGTCCCGCTGACGGTGATCGGCATCGTCGCCTGCGTCCTGCTGCTGCCGGAGACCCGCAACCCCGCCGCACCCCGGATCGACGTGCTCGCCACCGTCCTCGGCGCGGGCGGTCTGGCCGCACTGACCTACGGAATCATCGAGGGCCCCGAACGCGGCTGGGCCGACCCGCTGGTGATCGGCATGATCGGCGGCTCGCTGGTCGCCCTCACCGTCCTGGTGCTGCGCAGCCGCCACCAGCACGCCCCGATGCTCGACCTCACCCTGCTCGCGGACCCGACCTTCCGCTGGGCCGCGGGGGCCGCGACGCTGGTCTCCCTGGTGCTCTTCGGCGCCTTCTTCGTCCTGCCGCTGTACTTCCAGAGCGTGCTGGGCGCGGACGCCTTCGGCACCGGTCTGCGGCTGATGCCGATGATGGTCGGGCTGATGGTGGCCGCCAAGCTCAGCGAGGGGCTGGTCGCCCGGATCGGCCCCCGGTCGGTGATCGCCCTCGGGCTCACCTCGCTGGCCGCCGCCCTGCTGCTCGGCAGCCGCACCTCCGTCTTGGAGGGCTACGGCCTGGCGGCCGTCTGGCTCACCCTGCTCGGCCTGGGCATGGGCCTCTCGCTGATCACCGCCCAGGCCTCCGCCCTGCTCACCCTGCCGCCGGCCCGGGCCGGGGTCGGCTCCGGCCTGATGCAGACGCTGCGCCAGGTCGGCGGCGCGATCGGGGTCGCCGTCTTCGGCAGCATGCTGGCCGACTCCTACCGCGGTGCGCTGGACACCGCCGCGCTCCCGGCCGAGGCCGCGCACCGGGCCGGGCAGTCGGTGGTCGCCGCCGACGCGGTGGCCGCCGCCTCCGGGGACGGCGCCCTGACCGTCTCCGCCCACGCCGCCTACGTGCACGGGATGACGCTCGTCCTGCTCGTCTCCGGGGTGATCGCCCTGCTCTCGGCGGTGCTGGTCGCCCTGCGGATGCCGACCGCCGAACCGCGCCCGGGCACCGGCGCCGGTCCCGCCCCGGAGACCACCGCCGTCCCCGCCGCCGATCACGGATAATCGAAGGTATGAGCGCAACGCGGCCGACCACGGCGCCCCCGGCAGACCCGGCCCACTCGGTCCGGGCGATGCTGGAGGCGCCGCTGTCGCTGCGCGAACGGAAGAAGCTGAGGACCCGCCGGACGATCCGCCGCGAGGCGTACCGGCTGATGGCCGCGCAGGGCTACGAGAACACCACCGTGGAGCAGATCGCGGCCGCGGCCGAGGTCTCGCAGTCCACCTTCTTCCGGTACTTCGCCACCAAGGAGGACCTCGTCCTCACCGACGAGTACGACCCGGCGATCGTCAGCGCGCTGCTCGCCCGCCCCGCTGACGAACCGTTTCTCCGCTCCTGCCGCGAAGCCATCGTCGGCCTGATCCGCGAACTGATCCAGGACGAACGCGACGAGCTGCTCACCCGCCTGCGGCTGATCCACGACGTCCCCGCGCTGCGCGCCAGGATGCGCGAGAACGCCAACGACCCGCAGCGCCTCTACCTCGCCGTCCTGACCCGGCGCCGGGGCGTCGAGGAGCCGACCTTCGAGATGCGGGTCACCGCGGCCGCCCTGGGGGCGGCGACCGGCGAGACCGTCCTGCGGTGGGCCGAGAGCAACGGCGAGCTGGACATCGCCGACCTGGTCGACCACACCTTCGCCGTGCTGGAGCGCGGCTTCACCGACCTCTAGGGCCGCACCGGCGAAGCCGCGACGGAGCCCGGCCGCAGAGCCGGACCCCGCCGCTCACCCGGTGGACGCGCTGCCCGGCGGACTCGTCGTCCGGCGGACCCGCTATCCGACGGACCCGCCATCCGGTGGACCCGCTAGCCGATGGACGCGCCATCCGATGGACCCGCTAGCCGCGCCGGGCGCCCGCCCGTCGCCGCAGGGCGAGGCCCGCGCCCACCAGCGTCGTGGCCCCCAGGGCCGCCGCCGCCGTGACGGCCGGCAGCGTGCCGCCGTCCGCCGCGGCCGCCCCCTGCCCGGTGGCGTCCGGCTGGTAGCCGCCGCCCTTGCCGGCCCGGTCGTACGCCGAGCCGGGCAGCTTGTCCCCGTACCGCTGGTGGACCAGCCGCTGGTAGGCCGCCAGGCTCACCCCGGACCCGCCCACCGAACGCCGCGCCTCGTCGTCCAGCGGCAGCACCCGGCCGTCCCGCAGCACGTACCAGGCGTTGAGCTGCGGTTCGCGGAACGCCGTCCCGCCACCGCCGGCCGCCGCCCGCGCCGCGTAGTCGGTCTCGTCGCCGCCCGAGGCGATGTTGACCACCCGCCAGCCGTCGCCCTGTTTGACCGTCCAGACCGAGGCCACCTGGCCGTCCGCCGAGACGGCCTTGCTGGCGGTGTACTCGGCCGTCGCGACCGGTGCGCCCGCGGCGCCGGCCACGAAGCCGGCGTCCAGGGTGTAGACCGGCACGGTGTCGCCCGAGAGGCTCGGCGCGGCCGCGCTCGCCGCCCGCGCCTCCTCGGCCGCGCCGATGGTGAGCTGCTGGGTCGGCGGGACGCCCTTGCGGGCGAAGAAGTGGCCCAACCGGTCCAGGACGGCCGGGTCCTGGACCGCGCCCCGGGCCTGCGCGAGGTCGGCGGCGGTGACCGGGGCGGGGGTGCCCGCGGAGCTGTCCGCGGCGGTGTCCGCCTGGGCGGCCGGGGTGACGGCCAGACCGAGGCCGGCGGCGAGCAGGACGGCGACGGCCGCGTTACGGATGCTGGTCATGGCCGCCCTCACGCGCCGATCCGGTACAGGGAATGGGTCCAGGAGAACGTGCCGTTGGACACGTAGTAGGTGAAGTCCGCCCAGTTGTAGCGGGTGTTGGAGGGCCACGGGTCGCCCCAGTACACCCAGTTGCTGCCGGTGTCGTAGCCGTAGACCACGTGCATGTGGCCACCGCCGGAGCTCCACTGGATCCGGGTCTCGATCGGCCGGTTGGCGTTCACCTCGGTCTGCACCGTGCTGTAGCGCAGGTACCCGGTGACGTACGAGCCGGGGTTGATGCCGATTCGGCTGAGACCGTTCTGCACGTCGCCCAGCGTGGCCTGGCTGTTGGGGCAGCTGGAGTTGGACGAGCGGCCGAACGCGGCGTTGCAGAACTGGTTCTGGCTGTAGTCGTACCCGAACCAGGTGGCGATGGTGTTGCCGCTCGCCGCCCAGCACCAGTTGGTCTGCTGTTGCTGCTGCATGGTGATGTTGAGCTTCTTGAACGTGCCGGCCAGATCGGCCGTACTGCCCGGCGCCGCGGCCGGACGAACCTGGGCGGACGCACCGGTGGGGGCCGGCGCGGCCGAGGCGGGGCTGGTCGCCGCGACGCTGAGCGCCGGGCCGAGCACGCCCAGCGCGAGCGCCGCGACGGCGCGGCGCGGACGTATCCGTGGAACTGGCATGGGGGAGTTTCTCCTTGCACGACAGAGGAGTGGGGGTTCCGTCTGGGTGCGGTCCGGATCGCGCCACCGAGCATCGCCCCGTTGACAGAAGCAGGTCAACGGCCTTCACAGCACGCGGAACGCGGTGTGAACGGCCCGGCCCAGGTGTGAACGCCGCCCCGGAAACGCCCGCGCGGCAGGCCCGGACCGGTGACAAACGGCCTTCCACATGTGAATATTCACGACCAGCCGGTGTCCGCCCTGCCCGCCCACCGAGGAGGCCGCCATGCAGCGGAGCGACCAGGCCGACCTCGCCACCGCGCTGCGCACCGGCCCGTTCCACGTGGCCCTGCGCACCGCCATCGCCGCCCGGGGCCTCGCCCTGCACCGGATCCGCCGGCACCTCGCCCTGCGCGGCATCGACATCGGGGTCACCAGCCTCAGCTACTGGCAGCAGGGCCGCCGCCGGCCCGACCGGCCCGAATCGCTGCGCGCGGTCCGGGCCCTGGAGGAGGTGCTGGAACTCCCCGAGCACTCCCTCACCCGGCTGCTCGGCCCCCGCCGGGCCACCCCCGCCGAGCAGGCCGGCCCGCCCGTGCGCCCCTACCGGGACCTCATCTCCCCGGCCGCCGCCGTCGACGACCTGCTCGCCGAGCTCTCCGGCCCGCGCGACACCGGCCTGCACACCATCACCCACATCGAGCGGATCCGGATCGGAGCCGACCGCCAACTGCTGCGCCGCGACTCCCAGCACGCGCTGCGCGCCCACCGCGAAGGCATCGACCGCTACCTGGCCATCTACCAGGGGGACCCGGGCTGCGACATCGCCCGGGTCGGCGTGCGCGCCGAGGAGAACTGCCGCCCCGGCCGGATCCGCCGCGACCAGACCCATCACCTGCTGGTCGCCGAGCTCCTCCTCGACCGCCGCCTCCGGGCCGGCGACACCCACCTGCTGGGCTACGGCTTCGACGCCAGCCCGTCACCCACGCCCGGCTGCGAGTACGTCCGAGGCTTCAACTCCGGCGCCGGCCAGTACGTCCTTCAGGTCACCTTCCACCCCGCCGCCCTGCCCGTCCGCTGCCACCGCTTCGCCCTCCACTCCCCCGGCGAGAAGCCCTACGAGACGGAGGAGTTGACCCTCGACGGCCACCACTGCGTGCACCTGGTGGCGACGGCCCTCCAGCCCTGCCTGCTCGGCGTCCGGTGGGACTGGGAGTAGCCCGCCCCCGCGCCGTGGACGGGCCGCCCGCCGGTCACGCCCGGACGCCGAACCGTCGGACGGGGACGCCCGCCGCTCAACCCCGGAAGCCGACCGTCAGGCAGTCCTCCACCGGGCGGTAGCCGAGCTGCCGGTAGATCGAGTTGCTGGTCGGGTCGGCCAGATCGGTGAACAGCAGCACCTCGGCCGCCCCCTGCGCGAGCGCGTGCGCCGAGGCCGCCGCGGTGACGCCGCTCGCGTAGCCGCGGCCGCGCCGCTCGGGCGGGGTGTAGACCGGGCCGATCCGCGACATGCCGGCGATCACCGGGCTGTTCCCGGCCATCGCGACCGGGGCGCCGCCGTCCTCCCAGACGTGGAGCAGCCCGGCGGCGATCCGGTCGTCCACCGTGTCCCGGGCGTTCGGGAGTTCGATGGCGACCTCGGCCCCGAAGGCCCCGTACCAGTCCACCAGCAGCTCGCGGTCGGCCGGAGCGCAGACCCGGGGGCGGCCGGCCGGCGGGCGCGGCGGGCCGGTCAGCCCGTCGAGCCGGTAGAGCCGCTGACGGGAGCGCGCGCACGCGGTGGCGCCGGTCGCGGCCTGCCAGGCTGCGGCGAACGCGTGGACCGCCGACTCGCCACCGGAGACTGCCGTGACCTCGGTGAAGTCCGGCCCCGCCGCGGCCAGTTCGACGGCGAGTTCGGCCGCCGCCCGGTCCGGCATCACGCTGAGGCGCGGCTCGAACGGCGGGGTCCGCAGGAACGCGCCCTCGACCGGGCCGCGCGGCTCACGGCTCCACCACCCGAAGACCGGCGTCTGCGGGCCGAAGGCGTGCGGCCCGCGCCCGACCAGCCGGTCGCTCACGGTGAGCAGGACGGTGTTCTCGGCCGGGCGGGCGCGGAGGAAGCCGCCCGCCCGCGCGAGGAAGTCGTCCAGGGACGTGGCCAGGGTCCAGGTCATGGGCGATTCTCGCCCGGCCGCCCGGCCGGGCACAACTCGATTCAGCTCGCCGGGTCGTCCAACTCCACCAGGACGCCCAGTCGTTCGGCCAGCACCGCCGGGTCGGTGGTCGGTGCGTCGCAGGCGAAGTGCCGGCAGATGTACGCGGCGGGTGCGCCGCCCACCAGCGGCCGGTCCGCCAGCAGCGGCACCTCGTCGGCGTCCGGCGCGCCGACCGCGACCACCGCGCCGGGCGCGGTGCCCAGCAGCGCCGCCCGGTGCAGCGCGGCCGTCGCCGGATCCGCGGCCGATCCGACCACGGCCACCTCGCGCGGGCCGTCCACCAGCGCCTCGGCCACCGCCAGGCCCCAGCCGATGAACCGGGGCGCCCGGCCGGCCAGTGCCCCGACGATGCCGAGCGCCCGCTCGGCGGCCGTGCGGTGGCGCGCCGACCCGGTGTAGGCGGCGTAGGTCAGCAGCGCGCCGGCCGCGGCCGTCCAGCCGGACGGGGTGGCGTTGTCCGTCGGGTCCTGGGGCCGCCGGATCAGCTCCTCGGCGTCGTCGGCGGTGTCGTACAGCGCGCCGGACGCCTCGTCGGCGAAGTGCTTGAGCACGGTGTCCAGCAGCCCGCCTGCCAGCTCCAGCCACTCGGCCTCACCGGTGACGGCGTACAGCGCGAGGAAGCCCTCGGCGGTGTCCGCGTAGTCCTCCAGGACGCCCGCGTGGGCACCGGCCCGGCCGTCCCGGGAGGTGCGCAGCAGCCGGCCGTCCGGCGTGAGGTGGACCGCCAGCAGCAGGTCGGCGGCGCGTTCGGCGGCCTCGACCAGGTCGGGCCGCTCCAGCAGCGCGCCGGTCTCGGCGAGCGCGGCGACGGCCAGCCCGTTCCAGGCGGCGACCACCTTGTCGTCCCGGGCGGGCGCCGGCCGCTCGGCCCGCGCCGCGAAGAGCCTCGCCCGGATCCGCTCGGCCGCCTCGGCGTCCGGCGGGTCGGCCGGCAGCTGCAGCACCGAGGAGCCGTGCTCGAACGTCCCCGTCGCGGTCACCTCGTAGAGCTCCGCCGCGAGGGCCCCGTCCGCCTCCCCCAGCACCTCGGCGAGCTGCCCCGGCGTCCAGGCGTAGTACGCCCCCTCGACCGAGGCCCCGCTCCCGTCCAGGCTGTCGGCGTCCAGCGCCGAGGCGAACGCCCCTTCGGGGGTGCGCAGTTCACGCAGCAGGAAGTCGGCCGTGGAGAGCGCCACCCGGCGGGCGAGCGGGGAGCCGGTGGCCCGCCACAGGTGCAGGTACGCGCGGAGCAGCAGCGCGTTGTCGTAGAGCATTTTCTCGAAGTGCGGGACGACCCAGCCGGCGTCCACCGCGTACCGGGCGAAGCCGCCGCCGAGCTGGTCGTGGATGCCGCCGCGGGCCATCGCCGCGGCGGTCCGGACGGCCATCTCCAGCGCGGCCGCCGAGCCGGTCCGGGCGTGGTGGCGCAGCAGGAACTCGATCACCATGGCCGGCGGGAACTTGGGCGCCCCGCCGAAGCCGCCGCGCCGGGCGTCGAAGTCCCGGCCGAGCGCGACCAGCGCCTCGTGCAGCTCGGCCTCCCCCGGCGGCCGGTGGACCCCGCTGCCGACCCCGTACACCGAGGCCCGCTCGGCCAGGTCGGCCCGGATCCGGGCGGCGACCTCGCCGACCTCCTCGCGCCGGTCCCGCCAGGCCGCGTCGACGCCCTCCAGGACCTGCCGGAAGGACGGCATCCCGTGCCGGGGCTCCGGCGGGAAGTACGTCCCGAAGTAGAACGGGTCCTTGTCGGGCGTGAGGAAGACCGTCATCGGCCAGCCGCCCTGCCCGGTGGCCGCCTGCACCGCCTCCATGTAGACCGCGTCGACGTCCGGCCGCTCCTCGCGGTCGACCTTCACCGCGACGAACCGCTCGTTGGCGTACGCGGCCAGCGCCTCGTCCTCGAAGGATTCGTGGGCCATCACGTGGCACCAGTTGATTTGTCGTCAGAAGCGGTAACCAATGGCAGGATGCGTACCCTACCGAGAGGAGGATGGGTACGTCCCGCCTTGCTGCTTCTGACATCGCCTCCTCTCCCCACTCCCACCAGTCCACAGGATTGGTGGCGTGCTGCTGGAGATACGGCGACTGGGCGTGCACCAGTCGATTCACCATGCCCGCAGTATCCCAGACCTTCCACCCACCGCGCGGACCGATCAGCCAACACGCCGAGTATCTGCCCCTCGCGACCTGCGCCAACGCTTCGCAGCAGCACAGCTTCAGAGCATCGATTGGCGCTCCGTCACTGCAGCATCGCTCCCCAAGCCAAGCAGCGACCGGCCGCAGCCGTCAGTGTCAAGCAGCCCGCTCTGCAAGTAAGCCAGGGCTGGGAAATCAGCCCAAACGGTCACACGGTGACCGCTTCGAGGCTACTGTCTTGGCCCAAGTGCGCGCCCTGACAGGAGCGATCGTGAGCGCAGGTCAGCCAGAGTCTTCCGAACAGCCGCAGTCCGTACCGCAGGTGAGCCCGCCCAGGGTCACGAGGACGGACGTCAAGAACTTCCGTCTTCTGCGGGACGTCAGCATCGCCTTCGACAAGGACGTCACCGTCTGTGTGGGCCGGAACAACACCGGAAAGACGTCACTGGCGGAGGTACTGAGCAGGTTCCTCCGCCCTGGCGACATCAGGCTCCGTGTAGAGGACTTCTCTACAGAGGCGTACTCAGAGTTCTCCCAGGCATACAAGACGTTCACCACTGGAGACGAGGAAGCCGCGCGAAAGCTGCTCCCGGAGATCTCGCTGACCGTCTTCATCAGCTACGACAAGGAGACCACCGAGTACGGCCCCCTCGGCTCGCTCATCGTCGACCTCGATCCGGACTGCACCGAAGTGGTTGTGACTGTCCGCTACGCACTGAAGCCCGGCGCAATGAAAGATTTCTTTCGGGACGGGCCAAACGACTTGGCAGAGGGTTGGGGTGATTCGCTCCTCCTCTCCCTGGTAGGCCCTCGAATCCCTCACCTCTTCGAGCGATCCGCCATGGCCGTGGACCCAGCCGATCCAACGAACTTCCGCCAGGTTTCGATGAGCGAGGTCGCCAGAGCAATCAAGGTCGATTTCGTGAAAGCGCAGCGCGGCCTCGACGACGAGACGGAGCGACCCAAGGAGCCGATCGGCAAGGTCTTTGAATCGCTTTTCGTCGGAGCATCGAAGGCAGATGAAAACTCTCCCCTCAGGGACTTCGCCGATGATGCGGAAGCCGCTTTGGGAGAGATCTTTTCCAACCTGGACGGAAAAATCCAGGACATGTACGACAAGATGGCACCCACCGTCTCCGACTTCGGATATCCCGGCCTGGGGAACCGAAATTTCTCCACCCGGACAACCCTCGACGCAAAACGTCTTCTGGCGAACTTCACGAGCATCAGGTATCCAGGATCAGCCGGAATCGAACTACCCGAGTCGTACAGCGGCCTGGGGTCTCGAAATCTCCTCCTAATCCTACTTACGCTCTTCAGTTACTATCGGGATTACGCGGCCCAACGCAACCAGTCCTGCATCCACTTGATCTTCATCGAGGAACCCGAAGCGCACCTGCACCCCCAGATGCAGGAGATCTTCATTAACCAGCTCGGGGTATTCAAGAAGAACTTCCCCGCCACGGATCAGAAGTCGAATTCCTGGAACGCGCAATTCCTCGTAACTACTCACTCCGCTCATATCGCCAACAGGGTGGGGTTTTCCGCAGTTCGATACTTCCGACTGGATGAGCACAGCGAGCCAGATGGCGCCACTAGCTCACAGGTTCTGAACCTTGCCGATGCCCCGGGAGTGAGCAAGGAGTTCCTGCACAAGTACCTGACCTTGACGAGAGCCGACCTCTTCTTCGCCGACAAGGCCATCCTGATCGAGGGAACGAGCGAACGCCTCTTCATTCCCGCCGCAATCGCGAGGCTCGACCAAGCCGGCGGAGTAGGGGGAGGGAGCCTGGGGAGCCAGTACGTCACCGTCATGGAGGTCGGCGGGGCCTACGCTCACCTCTTCTATCCGTTCCTGGACTTCTTGGGGCTTCCGACGCTCGTCATCACCGACCTCGACGCAGTAAAGCCCGACTCCTCCAAGAAGCTCAAAAGCTGCTGCGCGACCGAAGGAACCACAACCTCAAACGAGGGGATCAAAAAGTGGTTCAACAACGAGAAAATCACCCTCGCCGAACTGGAAAAGTTCGCCACTCAAGAGATGCCCGTGATCGAGCGACGCGGGCTCGCCTACCAGGTGCGGGAAATTCCCGGCGGCGCGTGCGGGCGAACATTCGAGGATGCGTTCATCCTGGCCAACCCCGGAATCTTCAACCTGGAAGATTTCGCAACCATGAGCGTTGCGGAGCAGGAGCAGGAGGCTAGAGACCTGGCCAAGGGGCAGAAGAAAAGCAACTTCGCCCTCCGCTTCGCCGTCATGGAGGAGAATTGGAATACCCCACGCTACATCAGGCGCGGTCTCGAATGGCTGCTTCGCCAGAAACCGACACTGACCGAGGCGAACGTGCCGGAGCCCAACGCCGAACACAGTGAAACACCGCCGGAAAGCCAGGTGGCAGTGCGATGAAGACCTCCACCTTCCTAGAAGGTGCCACGGCTGACCACGAAAGCCAGCATGCGCTGCGGCAGATTCTCGCTTCCCTGGACAGTCGCCGCAACTTCAAGTTGGAGGCCGGCGCTGGTGCAGGCAAGACCCGCTCGCTGATCGACACGCTTCGGCACATCCTAGAAAACCGTTCGGAATACTTGCCACAAGATGGCCAACAAGTAGCATGCGTCACCTATACCAACGTCGCCCGCGATGAGATCATAAGCCGCACCGACGCCAGTTCCCATGTCTTTGCTGGAACGATCCACGGCTTTCTGTGGGAGATTATTTCCGGATTTCAAAAAACACTTGCTCAAGAGATCAGCACCCTTCCTAGTTGGGATCGATTGTTGGCCGAAGAAGGCCCCATAGACGGCTTCTCGGTCAGCTATGATCTAGGCTTTCGCCGTATTAGGGACGGCGTCGTCCGGCTCCATCACGACGATGTCCCAGCGCTCGCCATCAGGCTCTTTGAGCGGAAGAAATTCCGGTCGCTTGTTGCCGATAGGTTTCCAATCATCTTCATCGACGAATATCAGGACACTCCCGCCGGCTTGGCGGAAGCCATGATCGGCGATACTGCGACCCAGCCCACCGGGTCAACTTACGGATTCTTCGGGGACCACTGGCAGCAGATCTACGATCGAACCTGCGGAACGATAGACCACCTTCCGGTGACTGCGATCGATAAACGAGCGAACTGGCGCTCCAGCCCGGCCGTCGTGAGCCTGCTTAACCACATGCGGCCCGAACTTCCCCAAGCTCCAGTCCCTGATCGCAAGACCAGCTCTGTCGTGGTCTATCACACGAATTCCTGGACCGGCCCTAGAGAGTCGCGTTCGAAGAAGGGGCAGATCCCTGACATAACTTTGAAGGAAACTCTTCGCCTCGTCACAGAGGACGCCCGGCTGCGAAATCTGACCCCCCAGAACGAACCACTGAAGACCCTTATGCTCACCCATTCGTCAATCGCTGGCGAGCTAGGCTTCGGCAATATAAATGATGTTTTCCGATATAATGACGACTACGTCCGCAAACAGGACGAGGTAGTGGCTTTCCTACTGGAAACCCTGGAGCCGGCCTGCGAGTATTTTCGCAATAAACGGTACGGCCTGGTATTCGACACTCTTAAGCGCTCTCGCCCTCGCATGAAACATCGCCGCGATAAAACCGGCTGGGCAGAACTTTTCCATCGCCTCGACGAGGCTCGCAACAGCGGCACGGTCGGAGATGTCCTGGATATCGTGCTGCAGCAGAGCTACTTCTCCCCTCCCCGGGCAGTTCACGACCGTCAACGGAAGTGGGCGGAAGCGCTGAGCGTTCTGGAGCCCGGACAGGTGCGGTCAGAGCCGAGGCGGATCGTCGAGTACGGAAAACTCCGAGAAGTCCAGTATCGCCAGATCATAGCTCTCCGCGAATACGTGGACGAAAAGACACCGTTCTCCACCCAGCATGGCGTCAAGGGCGAGGAATACCCGTCCGTACTGGCTGTGTTCGGTGGCTGGTCCCTGTACAACTTTCCGAAGATGCTGGCCGACTTCTCTCGCCGTCAATTGCTCAACGATGAGGATCGCAAGAGGTTCGAGCGGTCGCGAAATCTCTTCTACGTCGCGTGCTC
Organism: Kitasatospora sp. NPDC022856; assembly: GCF_055561235.1. Taxonomy (NCBI): domain Bacteria; kingdom Bacillati; phylum Actinomycetota; class Actinomycetes; order Kitasatosporales; family Streptomycetaceae; genus Kitasatospora; species Kitasatospora sp. NPDC022856. Next base: position 23,396 of record NZ_JBVHHE010000030.1, read on the forward strand.
GCGCGCTCAAGAGAATCTAGCCCTGCTCTTCACCACGGAGCTCCCTAAGGAAGCTCTGAAGACCATGGAGGAGTGGGTCGGTCCACTCAACATCGTTGCGGTCACCTACTCCGCTGACGGCTCTCCTCGAATCAGCCGCCCAGGCGACGCCAGTTCAGGTTCCACTCGATGATGGCCTTCTTCCCGAAACGGGAAGAAGGCCGACCGGTGGAGTGGCAGACACCACAGCCTCGGACTGCGCACCCGGGGCCAAGCCCGGCCGCCTCGCCCTCAGTACTTCCGAGAATGGGCTTAAAGTAGAGTTCTGCCCTACCGAGCATAGGCTCTCATTCCATCCCTCGCCGATCGTCGAGGGATGGAATTTCGGATTAAGGGTTCAGCCAGTCCCGGTCGGGCCGTGCCAGGAGGCGAGCGTTCTTGAGGGCCGCCGCAAGCGCAAGAACGGTCTCGCCGTGATATTCGTCGCCCACTCGCCGGACCACCAGCGCCAGCTGCGCTTCTGCTGTGCCACGCAATGCGAGCGGTAGAAGCAGTTGGACCTCACCTCTGTGGAACTGCGGAACCGCTGCCTTGTAGTTGCGGGCAACTCGCTCGACAGCACGGTCAATCGCTGATCGAGTGAGCATTAGGGCCATTGCTTGATCGCGTAGATCCGAGGGGTATCGCGAGATGTTGTCCTTGACGAAATGGTCCCAATCCAGAATCAGTGGAAGGCGCGGATCGTAAAAGAGGACCGACGGATCTGACCAATAGGTGGCCCTGGCGGGGCGTGGTGAAAACAGTCCGGCAAGTCGCCCGTCGGACTCCTTCATCCACCCTTGGTGGCGCCACGGGTACCCGTCCTCGTCCGACTTCTCTGCGAGGATCCCGTAGATCTCCTCCTGATTTTGGGTCACCAGGCCGGTATTGAAACCCGCTCGCTTGCCGTCCGTTGTCTCCCCATACGCTATCTTTCCCTGATCCAACAGACGCGCGAAGGTGTGCTGGATGTAACTGCGAAGGATCGGTAGATCCGCTAGTGAGGTGCCACCGCCTTCGGTGTCGTCGAGCAGCTCGTCATCTTCGTCCGGGCTATTCATAATCCATGCTTCACCCTCTGCCAGGTTCGCAAGGTCTTGCCATGATGCCGCAGGCATACGGACGAATCGCTGCAGAGGCTCTCTCGGGTCCAGGCGTTTGACGCGCTTCGCCACCGGGCCCTTGGCGCCGGGCTCGATCTCGAATTCCACCTTCTCTCCGGTTGAGAGCGTGGCGCGAGTTGAGCTGGGGCGAAGGATCTCGGTGTGGTGAACGAAGGATGAATTTCCCGTATCGTCGTCGACGATGTAGCCGAACCCCTTCAAATGGTCAAACTCCTGGACGGTTCCATACTGCCGATCGGCTGGAAATTCCAGGTTTGCCACGCGGGTCTTTCCAGTAGTTGGATCGGGTTCCGTTGATACCAGTACCTTCTCCCCTTCCACGAGACATCGGTATCCTCGACCGGGGAGGGTTGAAATATGTACAAATGCTGTCTCATTGGAAGAGTTGAGTCTCACCATCCCAAAGCCGCGGATGGAATTCCACCATTCAACGACCGCGCCCGTCGAACCGGCCTGGTCGTTCGATGTGGGGGCCACAGGGTGGGGAGTGATCCGCGGTGATTGGGCTGTGCTCGCATCGGCCGATCGGTGGGGCATGTTGGCGGGCGTCGGGCGGCCCGATTCGTGCGGCATTGGGGTGACCTCCTCAGGTTTGGGGGTCTCACATCGAGGCATCGAGCAATGTATCCAGGATCTCGCCGGTGCGGACGGGAATGCGTGAGCACCGCGCGAGCGGACCGGATGGATCGAACGGTTGCATGGTGGATCACGGAACCTGCCGCACGGCGCTGACCTGCAGGTTCAGCACCATGCGGCATCACGTGTCACGTCCCGTCGTGATACGGGTTCTTCTTGTAACACGATCTCGTGGGATGTGGGCTGGTGGGCCGTATCCGGTGTGACGATTCGTCCGTTGGTGGTGGCGTGAGTGCACTGTGGATGGTCGATGACGAGTTGTGGGCGCTGATCGAGCCGGTGCTTCCGCCGTGGCCGGAGCGGTCCCCAGGGCCTCGGCCGGTGGACGACCGGTTGTGCCTACAAGGCGTCCTGTTCGTACTGTTCACCGGCATCACCTGGCAGCAGCTTCCACCGGAGCTGGGCTTCGGCAGACGTGCTGGCGCCGGCTGTGCCGGTGGCACGACGCCGGAGTGTTCGACCAGGTCCACCGGCTACTGCTCGCCGAGTTGAACGCAGCCCGACGGATCGACTGGACGCGTGTGGACGCCTCCCACGTGCGCGCGAAAGGGTGCGCCTATGGTCTTTGTCGAGCAGTGGCGGCGGTAGGGGCTGGTAGAGGGTGCCGTCTCTGAGCATGGCGAACAGGACGTTAATGCGGCGGCTCGGGAGGGCGACGAGGGCGGCGACGTGGTGCTTTGCCTCGCGGCGTTTCCGGTCGTAGTAGGCCTGTGACTCCGGTTGCGAACGCCACGAGGTAGAAGGCCCGTTTGAGCCGCTTGCTGCCGCGCCGAGAGGGGTGTCGCCACAGATGACGGAGCCGAGGCCGGCGTAGGCCGCGAGATGTCCGGCGCTCGGGAAAAGCGCTCGCGTCGCCGATGTCGAGAGGATCCGGGCAGGCCTGCTGGCTCCGCCTGGAGCAGCCGCTGCAAGATCGGCAGCACAGCGATGCTCGTGCAAGCCAGCCCGACATCAAGGCCTGGCAAGAGCAGCGTCCCCGAGCCGCAGAACAGTACGCTGGGCCGAGCAGCACCGAGCCCGTCGAGTCCCGAGGAGGTACGCCGATGACCGCCGAGATGGTCGCTCCCGAGTGGATGCACCACCAGATCACCGTGGACGAGTACGACTCCTGGTCCGAGGAGCAGTGTGCGGGTATCGAGATCGTGGACGGGATGGTCGTCGTGAGCCCGAGTGCCTCCAAGCGGCACAACCGCCTGGCCCGGATCCTGGCGAACACCCTGGATACGGCCGCTGGTCCGGACTGGAACGCCGACACGGACTTCGATGTCCGGTTGCAGGACGTGCCACTCACCAACCGGCGGCCCGATGTCGTGGTCTACCGGGCCGAGACCATCGACATCACGCCCACCCGCCCGGAACACGTCCTCCTGGTCGTCGAGGTCGTGTCACCGGGCTCGGAGACCACTGACCGCATCGTGAAGGTGGATCAGTACGCCCAAGCCGGCATCGCCTTCTACTGGCGGATCGAGCAGACCGCCAACGGCGTCCCTCTCGTCTACACCTACGTCCTTGATCCCGCGAGCCGGTCCTACCGCGACGCGGACGTGTTCACGGGCACGATCAGGACGGCCGCTCCGTTCGCAGTCGAGATCGACCTCAGCACGATCTGACTCGTCCCCCGGAAGATGGCTGGCCGGTCTCGGGCGAGGCGGGCCAACTGGTCTTCACCTCAGGCGCCTACGTCCCGAGACCCTCATCGTACGTGTCCGCGCCAGCACTCCTTGGAAACATCCCAGGTCAGGACTACCTGGTTGTGTTAAGTCACTGGCACCAGTGGCAGGCCGCGTAGCCGACCGACAGCAGCACCGGCACGCCGCGCCGCTCCGCCTCCGCGAACGCCTCGGGGCCCCAGGGCCACCAGTCGACCGGGTTGTCGGCGTGCTGCAGCAGATAGGGCGAGGTCGCACCGGCGAGACGATTCACGCCGCCACCCTACTCATGGCAGGCGACGGGACAGCTGTCGAAACGGCGGCCCGGTGCGCCCGAGTGCCGGCGGTGCGGTCCGGCGGTGGTCGAGCGTCCTGGTCGCGAAGCCCGGGACGCGGGGGCTGCCAGGGGACGGCTGCTCGGCGTCCGGCCGCTGCCGCAGCTGATCCGACGCGCACCCGTCGGGTGTTCGCCCCGTCGATCCGGGGCGGGATGCGGCGTTGAACCGGCTCGCCGCCCCGGGCCGTTGAGTCGAGGCGGGCGGCGGGGCGATGCGGTGACAGGAGGCAATGGCGTGACGGGCGACCACACGGTCATCGAACGGGTGCGGCGGCTGGAACGGGAGGCGGACTGGGACCTCGCCCCGGTGTACGGGCCCGTCTCGCCGCCACAGGAGCCCGAGCGGCACCGGCCGCTGGACGCCACGGGCACGGTGCCCGTGCTCCCGGAGGCCGCTCCCCTCGCCGCCCCGCCCCAGCCGGCGGCACAGCCGGCCCAAGCCGTGCCGGGGGTCGGCGCGCCCGTCGCCCGGCGGGGCCTGCGCGGGATCGGCCTCGGCGCCGGGCTCGGCCTGGGCCGGGTCGATCGGGAACGGCTGGAGGCCGTCGTCCGCACCCCGCTGCACCGCTCCTACCGGATCGCGGTCGTCGGCCTCAAGGGCGGTGTGGGCAAGACCTCCGTGACGCTGGCGCTCGGCTCCGTGCTCGCCGAGACGCGGTCCGACAAGGTGATCGCCGTCGACGCCAATCCGGACACCGGCACCCTGAGCGGGCGGGTTCACCGGGAGACCACGGCCACCGTCCAGGACCTGCTGGTCGCCGCTCCCTCGATCACGGGCTACATGGACATCCGCCGCTTCACCTCGCTGACCCCCAGCGGTCTGGAGGTGCTGGGCAACGACCCGGACCCGGCGGTCGCCACCGCCTTCGGCGGCGAGGACTACCAGCGGCTGGTCGACCTGCTCGCCCGCCAGTACCCGATCGTCCTCAGTGACTGCGGCACCGGCCTGCTGCACGGCGCCACGCGCGCCGTGCTCGACCTCGCCGACCAGTTGGTCGTCGCCGCCACCGCCAGCCTCGACGGCGCGAGCGGCGCCGACGCCACCCTGGAGTGGCTGCACGCGAACGGTTACGGGCCGCTGGCACGGCGCAGCGTGACCGTGGTCTCCGGCGTCCGCGGCACGGGCCGGGTGGTGAAGGCGGAGAACCTGGTGGCGCATTTCGAGAGCCTCTGCCGGGCCGCCGTCGTCCTGCCCTTCGACGAGCACCTGGCCCTCGGCGGGACGTTCGAGCCCGCGAAGCTCCGCCACCGGACCCGCCGTGCCCACCTCGAACTCGCCGCCGCGGTCGCCGAGGGGATGAGCCACCCAGACGCCGCCGTTCCCGCCGACTAGGGCCTGGTAGGGCCCGTCAGGCCTGCCAGCGCCCGGGGCGCCAGGCGCGGCGGCGGCCGGCCGCGCAGACCAGTGCGGTGCCGGTGACCAGGGCGACGCCGGCGAGGACGGCGCCCGCCGTCACCACCGCCTGGTGCCCGGCGGTGTCCGGCGACGGCGGCCGGAGTGCGGCGACGGTCGGGGCCGGGCGGGGCGACGGCGGGACGGCGGCCGGCGCCGGGGCGCCGACGGCGGCCGCCGGGTCGACCGTGCCGTAGCCCACGCGGGGGTCCGGCAGGGCGGTGCCCGGGTGGTAGGCGGTGGACGTCAGACGGTCCTTCAGCCCGGCCGGCCCGAGGTCGGGCCGGTAGCCGAGGACCAGGGCGGCGGTGCCGGCCACCACGGCGGCGGCGAAGCTGGGCCCCGAGCCGGTGAAGTAGCCCTTGCCGCCGGGCCCGACGCTCATCATGGCGCCCCCCGGGGCCACCAGGTCGATCCGCCCGGCGCCGCTGCCCGGGGCACCGGAGCCGCCGGAAGTGCCGGAGGTGCCCGAGCCGACCCCGCCCGACCCGCCGGAGTCCGTACCGCCGCCGTTCGGGGCACCGTTCGGGGCCAGGTCGGACACCGTCAGGACCTCCGCGGGGGCCGGGGCGGACCCGGACCCGGACCCGCTCCCCTGGTCGGGCCCGGCCGGGGCGACCACCAGCGCCCCCTTGCCGCCTGCGTAGCGGACCGCGCCGGCGAGGTCCTCGTCGCCCGCCGCGACGGGCAGGGCCAGCGCGATCACCCGGGCGCCGCCGTCGGCCGCGTCGCGGATGCCCTTGGCCAGCAGGGCGGCGGTGGTGTTCCCGGCGTCATCGGTCACGGCCACGGCCAGGACGCGTGCCTCGGGGGCGATGCCCGCGAAGCCGACGCCGTCGCGCCGGCCGGCCGCGATCAGTCCGGCGAGGAACGTGCCGTGGCCTACGCAGTCGCGGGTGGAGGCGCCCTCGCCGTACTCGCGCGGCCCCGGCACCAGGCGCCCGCCCAGGACGCCGGAGGCCGGGTCCACTCCGGAGCCGACGACGGCGACGGTCACCCCGGCGCCGCGGCCGAGCTGCCAGGCGGTCTCGGGACGCAGGAAGGCCTGCGCCCACGGCATCCGGTCGGTGTCCTTGTCGGAGGGCTTCACGCAGCCGTCCGCGCGGCCCGCGCTCCGGCTCTGCCCGATCACGGGCAGCGACCCCGGCTCGGCGCCGCCGGAGGAGGGCTGTCCCGGACGGGCCGTACCCGCCGCGGCGGGAGTGCCGGGGACCGGGGCGCCGGGGACCGGGGCGCCGGGTGCGGCGCCGGCCGGGCCGGCCTGCGCCAGCAGGATGCCGAGGCACAGCACGGCGCACACCGCCGGACCGGCCCCCGTCCGCCGCACCCCCGCAGCCGGTCGGATCAGCGCGGCGCGGCGCGCACGGGAGCGAGCGCCGGTCATCCAGCCCTCCCCCGCGCCGGCACGGGGATGTCCTGCGGCAGCAGCAGGCTCAGCTCCGAGACGTCGCCGATGTCGAGCCGGGCCAGGCGCCCGGCCTGCCGGGTCACCATCGCCTCCAGCGTCTGCCGGGCGAAGCGGCCGTTGCCGAAGTTGCGGTCGCGCGGGACGGTTTCGCACAGCTGCGCCAGGGCGGCGAGGGTCTCGGGCGCGCAGACGTAGCCGGCCTGCTCGGCCTGCAGCCGGACGATGGTGACGAGTTCGTCCGCGCTGTAGTGGTCGAAGGCGATCTGCTGGGAGAAGCGGGAGGCCAGGCCGGGGTTGGAGGCGAGGAAGCCCTCCATCTCCTCCTGGTAGCCGGCCACGATCACCACGACCTCGTCGCGGTGGTCCTCCATCAGCTTCATCAGGGTGTCCACCGCCTCCTGGCCGAAGTCCCCGCCGGCCCCGTTGCGGGGCGTCAGGGTGTAGGCCTCGTCGATGAACAGCACGCCGCCGCGCGCGCGTTCGAAGGCGTCGCGGGTGAGCTGGGCGGTGTGACCGATGTAGCGGCCGACGAGGTCGGCGCGGGCGGTCTCGATCAGCTGACCGCCGGGCAGCACGCCGAGTTCGGCGAGGAGCTCGCCGTACAGTCGGGCGACGGTGGTCTTGCCGGTACCGGGCGGCCCGGCGAAGACCAGGTGGTGGCTGATCTTCGCGGTGGGCAGGCCGGCCTCCTCCCGGCGGCGCACCTGGGTGATGAGGTTGACCAGGTTCTCGACCTGCTCCTTGGCGGCGGCCAGGCCGACCATCGAGCGCAGCTGTTCCAGCAGTTCGGTGCCCCTGCCGCCGTCGGCGCCCGCCGCGCCGGCCTCCGCCCGGGCCGCGGCGGCGGCCTCCGCGCCGAGGTCCTCGGGCAGCAGCAGCGGCAGGTCCGCGTCGGTGACTTCGGCGAGCTCGGCCAGCCGGGACGCCTGGCGGTCCACCATCTCCTCGAACACCTTGCGGGCGGCGCGGCCGTTGCCGAAGTCGGCGCCCTTGGGCATCCGCGTGAAGTGCGTCCCGAGCGCGTCCACGGTGACGGCGTCGAGTTCGTAGCCGTGCGCGGTGGCGGACCGCTCGACGATGGTGACCAGTTCCTCGGGCGAGTAGTTGCGGAAGTCCACGGTGCGGCTGAAACGGGAAGCCAGGCCCGGGTTGGAGGCGAGGAAGTCGCGCATCTCGTCCGAGTACCCGGCGACGATCACCACCACGTCGTCGCGGTGGTCCTCCATCAGCTTGACCAGGGTGTCGATCGCCTCCCGGCCGAAGTCCGGTCCGGTGCCGCCGGAGCCGGCGGACAGCGTGTACGCCTCGTCGACGAACAGCACGCCGCCGAGCGCGGACTGGAACACCTCGGTGGTCTTGATCGCCGTGCCGCCGATGATCGAGGCGACCAGGTCGGCGCGGGCCACCTCCACCAGGTGGCCGCTCGGGAGCACGCCGAGCTCGGCGAGGATGGCGCCGTAGAGACGGGCGACGGTGGTCTTGCCGGTACCGGGCGGCCCGGCGAAGACCAGGTGGCGGCCCATCGGCAGAGCCGGCATGCCGGCCTGTTCCCGGCGCCGGGCCAGCTTGTTGAGGTTGACCAGGGTGGCCACCTGGTCCTTGACTCCCTCCAGACCGACCAGCGCCTGCAGCGCGGCCTGCGGTCCCTCCGGCTCGGGCGGCGGCGGGGCGGCGGCCGAGTGCCGCGCCGGGTCGGTGGCGTCGTCGCGGTCCCCGGCGCCGGTGCCGTCCTGCGCGCCGGCCGGCCGGACCGCCGCGGGGCCGTCCTCGGCGCCGGCGCTCGCGCTACCGTGGCTGTCGGCGCGGCCGTTGTCCCGGCTGGTGAGGTCCTGTACCGCCAGCCGGCTGCCGGCCCTGGTCTGGCGCAGCCCCGAGCCGCGGTTGCCGGCGACGGTGCACCCGGTGACCCGGACCGGTTCCTCGGAGTCCACCCGCAGGCCGTCGCCGGCGTTGTCGGTCAGTTCGCAGCCGTTCAGCGCGGCCCGGCTGCCCGCCGCCATCAGCACGCCGTGGCCGCGGTTGCCGTGCACCCGGGCGCGGACCATGGTGAGTTCGCCGCCGTCCTCGACCAGCACGCCGTCGCCGGTCCATTCGGCGATGTCGCAGTCGCGCAGGGAGGCGACGCCGCCGGGGCCGACCTCGACCCCGGCCACCGCGGCGGCCCGGCCGGGGCCGGCGGCCGGGGCGCCGCCGCGCACCGTGGAGCCGCCGACCTGGGTGTTGCCGCCGTCGGCGACCCGCAGTGCGGCCCGCCCGGTGGCGGACAGCACGCACGACTCCAGGCGTCCGCGTCCTTCCCGGAACACCTCGACGCCGTGGCCGCGCACCTCCGCGATGTCCAGGCGGCGCAGCAGCGGGTTGGCGCCGTCGCGCACGCTCACCCCGGCCCCGGCCGCGCCGCGCACCTCCAGCCGGTCGAACTCGGCGGCGCTCTCGCCGGTCAGCTCCACTCCCGCCCCGGCGGTGTCGGCGACCGCGGTGCGGGTCAGGGCGGGGCTGGAGGACTCGTCCACCAGGATCCCGGCCAGCTCCGAGGCGGCCACCTCGCACTCCTCGAAGCGGCCGCGGGAGCGTCCGGTGACGTGGATGCCGTGGCCCTTGGTGCGCACCGTGCGGCAGCGCCGCAGCAGCGGGTCGGTGCCGCCGGCCAGCACCACGCCGTGGCCGCGGGTTGAGCTGACGGTGCAGTCCTCCAGCACCACCTGGGCGGCGGAGCTGACGTAGACGCCGATCGAGGTGTCCAGGACGGTGGTGCGCAGCACCCGGGTGGAGCTGTTCTCCTCCAGGGCTATGCCGGGCTTGTCGGTGGCGGAGATCTCGCAGTCCTCGATCGAGCCGCGGCCCTCGCCGTTGACGCACACGCCGTTGCCGCGGGCGTCGCGCATGACGCAGCCGCGGACGACGGGGTTGGCGCGTTCGCCGATCACCACGGCGGAGCTGCCGAGGTGTTCGATCACGCAGTCCTCGATGACGCTGGTGCCGGTCGAGGTCTCGACGATGCCGGCCCCGGCGGGGTTGACGACGCGGCAGCCGCGCATCGCCAGCGAGCCCTGCTGGCGGGCCAGCACGGCCGTCCAGGAGTTGCCCGCCACCTCGCAGTCCTGGAGGGCGGCCTGGCCGCGCGGGACGTCGACGGTGGGCAGTTCCTCGTCCTGGCCCTGGAGGACCAGGCCGGTGAGCTGGACGGCCTCGGCGACCACCTGCACCACCGCGCCGCGCCGGGGTGAGATGCGCACGCTGCCGCGGGCCTCCTCGGCGGTGATGGTCACCATCTTGGTGATCACCAGGTTCTCCTCGTAACGGCCCGGGCGGACGCTGATGACCGCTCCGCTGCGGGCCGCCTCCAGGGCGGCGCCGATCGTGCGGTAACCGCCGCCGCTCGGCTCCGCGCAGACCGTCAGCACATGGCGGCTCATCGGGCGTTCTCCTCCGTCGTTCGTGGGGCGGTGACGCTGGTCGGGCGGTGGTGCGGGCGGTGGTACGGGCGGCGGTCGATGGGCCGCCGGTGGTGCGGGCCGCGGGTCAGCCGGTGCAGTTGGCCCTGACCGCGGAGGCGGCGTGGTGGGCGTAGGTCTGGGTGCCGCCCTTCCAGTCGTTGCCGCGGCTGTGCAGCACCACGGCGATCCTTCCGCCGCTGAGCGGGAAGGTGCCCGCGGAGACCCACTGGCCCCGGTGGGCGACCTGGTTCACCTCGAAGGACCTGTCCTGCACGGTGTAGTAGGTCGGGGCGCCGCCGACCGCCTTGATGTCCCCGTCGGGCACGAAGACCGACAGGTTGCAGGTGCCGGTGGTGACCGGGCCGGTGGTGAAGGTCCACACCACCGAGTTGCTCTTGTCGTCGTTCGCGTCGCCGGACATCGGCACCGAGCTGAAGCCACCGCCGCAGCCGTCGCCGGTGTAGCCGCCGGAGTTGCGACGCCAGCCTTCCTGGCCCTTGTCGTACCAGCCGTTCAGCTGCATGGAGGTGGACCCCCCGCAGCCGGGGCCCGCGACGGCGTAGTAGGTCGGCGGTGGGGGCGGGGGCGGCGGGGCCGCCTGCTGGGTGGGCTTGGCCGGGGGCACGGCGGGCTGCTCGGCGGCGGGCGGCTGGGGTTGCGGCGTGCCGGCGGCCTGTCCGGTGGTCTGGGCGGTGCTCTGTCCGGCGCCCTGGGCGGGTGCGGGGGCGCTCGCCGCGGTGCCGGTGGCGGGACGACCGGTGGGTCGTGCGCTCGGGCCCGGGTCGGGTGCCTGGACGGCGTCGGGCAGGGCGGCGGCCCCGGCGGCGGCGGGGACCACGCCCTCCCCGGGTGCCGGGCCGTCGGCCGGCGGGCCGGGCTGCGGGGGCTGGTCGCCGGGCGGGTTACCGGGCGGGTTTCCGGGCGCGTCGGGGCCCGGCACGTAGCCGTCGCCGCCGCCGTCCGGCTGGGAGTACCCGGCGGGCGGCGGGCCGTCGGCGCCGGGGGTGTGGGGGCCGTCCCCGCCGAACCCGGAGAGGGCCAGCGGCACCCCGACCAGCACGAGGCCGGCGATCACCGCGGCGGCCACCATCGACTTGGGGAGGCGGCGTTGGCCGCCCTCCTCCTCGGCCGCTCCCGCCGGTGCGGGCACGGCGCTCACCCCGGCGCGGGACTGCCCGGGCGCCGCGGCGCCGCTCTCCCCGACCGGGGGCACCGCCCCGGCGGCGCCCACAGCGGCGGGCGCCCGCCGCGCGGGCCCGGCCGCGGCCTCCGCCGGCTGCCCGGCCTCCTCGGCCGGCTCGGGCACCGCCCATGCCACGGCGGGCAGTTGGACGCCCCCGCCTGACGGCTGACTCTCACGTCCGTTGCGCACCTTGCCCACCCGGGCCTCCTGGCTCTCGACAACGACACCCGACAGGGACGGCCCGTCCCGGCCGCAGCGGCCGCCCGACACAGCCGTCCCTTAGGAACTCACGGACGGCGGGGCACGCGGGGTTCAGTCGGTGTCCGGGCGCCAGGCCGGCTCGGCCGGCTGCGGCGGGTGGAGGACGAAGTCGGCCGCCCGCTCCAGGGTCGCCGCGTCCGGCCGGGGCCGTGCGTCGCCCCGCTCGCGCAGGTGCGCCAGCAGCCCGGGTTCGGGAGCGATGTCGTACTCCTCCAGGTAGTAGGTGACGGTGTCGGTCCAGATCCACTCGCCGTCGGTGCGGTAGTTCAGCGGGACGGCGCCCTGCCGGGAGGTGTCGAAGATGTCGTCCATGAGCATCGGCGTCATCAGCACCTCCGCGCCGGCCCGCAGGTACCCGGCCAGCGCGGCCCGCTCCGTCGCGTCCTCGACCACCGCGCGGTCCGAGAACCCCGGCCCGGTCACCGGGTCGACCATGTCGAACACCGCCGCCAGCCGGAACTCCCCGACGTCCTCGTGCTCCTGCTGCTGATCCAATGTCCTGCTCCCTCGCTTGTCGGCCCCGCCCCCCGGGTGCCCCCACCCGGGGCAACGGCGCCCGGAGCGGGCGGTGTTCACCGGGTGGGGCGCGGAGCCGGTCAGCTGCTGCCCTTGATGGCCGGCCGCGGGTTGCGCTTGAACCAGAGCGGGAGGGCGGCTCGCAGTTCGGGGGTGAGCTTCCACGCCAGAAAGCCGCTCTTCATGTGCTTGTCGAGTTGCGTGACGAAGTCGTCCTCCGTACCGGTGTAGTCCTCGACGAACTTCATCACCCTCTCCGCCGATTTCGGCCTGACCGCTCCGTCGATCACGTTCAGGGCCTCGGCCTCCGCCGCCCGCCGTGCCGCGGCCGCCTCCTCGGCCGCCCTGTCCGCGAGCCTCTCGTTCCAGGCGGCCTCGCCGTCCTTCGCGGGGAAGTACTTGAAGGCGATGTCCTTCCCCTTGGGCAGGTACGCGCTGGTGGAGTTGAGCCTGGACGTCTGCTTCCAGCCGTACTCGATGGTGCCCGGTACCTCCTTACCATCCCTCGTGTACGTGCGCTCCTGGTCCGAGGACGTCGACTTCTGCTTGGCGGCGATCGTGTACCCCACGTAGGTGCTGACCTTCGGGAACGCCTCCCGGAAGTCCTTGACGACCTCCTTGCAGCTCGCGCACGTGCCTCGGGAGGAGAGCACGGTGAGCACACCCTCGGGCTGGGGCGGCAGTTGGGCACCGGGCCGCAGGGCGGCCTTCTCCGGCAGCTTGCCGGAAGACGGCACCGGCGCGAAGCCCCAGTCCTTCATCTGCTGGTAGGCCTTCGCCAGCCCCTTCACCTCGGCGTCGTAGCGCTGCGTCCTCAGGCCGTTCTCCTGCGCCCAGCGGTCGGCGGCCTGGAGCGACCGGCTGCCGTTGATGGACTCGTCCCTGCCGTTGGTGACGGCCTCCGTGGTCTGCCAGCTCTTGTCGCCCTTCAACTCCAGGCCGATGACGGCGTACGTCTTGGTCACGTCGGTGCCGGCGAAGAGCGGAGCGAGGAGGGAGTCGTCCAGTACCGCCCTCGCCACCTCCACGGTGTCGGGGTCCGGCTTCACGACGGTGTCCTCGGCGGTGTCCTCGGCCCTGTCCTTGCCCTTGCCCTCCGTCGCCTCCTCCGGCTTCCCCTCCCCGTCCGCGTCGGCCGCCGTCCGCTTGCCCGACAGCGCCATTTCGACCAGGTCGGACGTGAGGGTGTCGGTGCTCCTGGATTCGGTGCTCTTGGACTCGGTGCTCTTGGCGTCGGTGCTCTTGGCGTCGGCGTCCCCGAAGACGTGCGCGCCGTCCACCGAGGTCGGGCCCTGGCGCTTCCAGCCGTCGATCTGCTGCCTGGTCGCCCCGTCGATCAGAGCAGCGGACTCGGTGTCCAGCCGGCCTTCGCGGTCCGGGGCGCCGAAGAACTCCCACGGCGCCCGGTGCGTCAGCGGTGCGCCCTGCCCTGGCATGGCGAGCACCGCCTGCCAGTCCGCCAACCGGACCGCACGGTCGGGGAAGAGCAGCGGATCGATCACCCGGCTCTCTCCCGCTGTCTCGACCAGCACCGCGACGTGGTGGTTCCACTCGTGGTCCGGGTGGAGCCGCCCGTGCTCAGTAGCGGGATAGGCCCAGACCTTGGCGAGGTGTTGGCGGCCGATCCCCGGGTCTGCCGCGGCGATGAGCTCGGACAGGGCGTGGGCCCGGAACTCGCAGTTCTGGGCGAGGTTGCCGCCCTCGGGGTTGTAGCGGCCCATCACCTCGGTGTGGAGCGCCTGGAACCGGTCGGCGGAGGGCAGTGGGACGGCGTGCTCGGCCAGGGCGTCGCGGCGGTCGGTCAGGTCTTGGCGCCGGTTCTCCGTTTCGTGGTTCAGCAGCCCCAGCAGCGCGTCGGCCGCCCGCACCGAGTGCACCAGGCCGACGTTCTGGACGGCCGTCAGCACATCGCGTTCGGCCCTGATCCGGGTGAAGACCGCATCGGGGGCGTTGCCGACCTCGGCCCTCCCCCACAAGGCCGCGAGCTGGTCGGAACGCCTGCCTACCACCCGCAGGAGGTCGCGATAGTCCTCCGCCGAATCGGCGAGCTCACTGCCGGTGTCGTCGTCCGACACCATCTCCTCGTCCGAATCGGAGGGATCGTTCGGCCGGACGCGCTTGCCCGAGCTCGGGCCCTCGCCCGGGTCCGAGCCCGAGTCCGAACTCGAGTCCGAGTCCGCGATCCCGCCCTTGCGCCGGCGTCCGGAGAACGCCACCGCGTCGCTGTGCGACGCCAACTGGCTTCCGTTCGGCGCGGACCGGTCCGGAATCACGGTATAGCCCTCGGGCGCCGGCTCCGAACGCGGCGGGAGGGTTCCGTTCACCGGCAGGTGGGCGCCGACGGTGCGCACCACGGGCGGGGCGTCGGGGGACGCGTCCCGCGGGCTCGTCAGGCTCACCCAGCCGCCGCCCTCCACCAGGACGGGACGGCCGGCACTGTCGAAGGCGACCTGCCGGGCGACCACCAGCGCCCCGGGACCGTGCGGGTCGCTGCGGAACGGCCCCGAGACCGGGGGCGCGAACCAGGCCAGGCCGCTGGGGGCGTAGACCTCCAGGTCCAGGCCGGGCAGGCGCAGGCGCAGCTCCCGCAGCACGCCGGCGGCGAACGACGTCTCGCCCTCGCGGGCCGACGAGCAGGCCACCAGCTGCACCGGCTTGTTCCCGTCCCAGGCCCGCTGTTCGTACAACGAGGCGAGCAGGTCGGCGACTTCGCCCTCGGTGACCCGGGTGTTCTGCCAGCGCGGCACGCCGTCGGGGCCGGTGTGCATCGCCACGGTGAGGAAGCGTTCGTCGGTGGGGAAGCGGTCCAGTGTCCCGGCCATCCGCTGCCGGGCCTGCTCGCCGACCGCCGGGTCGTCCAGCCGGTAGGCGCCCGAGGCCTCGTGGTGGACCAGCGCCTCGCGCAGCTCGCCGCGACGGCCGGTGACCGGCGGGTCCGCGGCCGGCGTGTGCTCGGGACCCGGACCGAAGTGCCCGGCGTCGGGCACCGTCGTCAGCGCGGCCTCCGGGTGCGCGGACTCCTGCGACGCCACCTGGTCGGGTGCCGGGCGCTCGCTCCAGGGGCCGGGTCCGAACTCGGCGGGGCCCACGTAGAGGTCCGGCGCGCTGAGCTCGATCACCCGGTTGACCTCGGCCGGGTCGTCCTTGGGGCTGACGCCGAAGCTCAGCAGGCGCGGCGCGCCGTGCTCATCCGTGCGGCCGGTGGCGACGGCGACGTGGTCGCCCCGACCGAAGACGACGATGTCGCCCGCACGCGGGAGCGGCGTGTGCGGATCGTTCGCGTCGTAGGTGGTCCTGGTGTGCGGCAGCAGGCCGGCGATCAGGTTGGCCGTCCACTGGGGGCCCGTCAGGTCGGCCGCGTAGAGGTCGTGGATCCGGTCCCAGTTGATCAGCCCGGCCGTGTGGGCGGTGAGCAGGACGGACTCCCAGCAGTTGAGCGTGGTGTCCTGCGCGAGCGGCGGCGGCTGGTCCGCCGGGCCTTCCAGCGCCCAGTCCGCGAAGGCGGTGCGCTCCAGGTCGAGGGCGCCCGAGGCACGCCAGTCCAGGACGACCCCGCGCTCGGACAGGCCGTGCATGGCCTGCGCCAGCTGCCGGCCGCCCTCCGCGGCGGGCAGGTCGAAGCGGCCGGCCAGGTGGTCGGCGCGCAGCGTCAGGAGGGCGTCCAGGACGGGCGGTGGCAGTGCGCCGCCGTCGGCGGGGTGGTCGAGGGCGCTGTGGTCGGTGCCGGCGAGCAGGTCCAGGTCGTGCAGCCTGCGGCCCACCGCGGTCACGTCCGCGCTGCGGTTGGCACCGCCGGGGCCGACACTGGCGGAGAGCGTCAGGCCGAGCGCGCCGGCGTGCTCGGGTACCAGCGGCGAGGCGAGGTGTTCGGCCGTGGCCCGGACGAGCGGCTCGACGGTCGCCGGGGGCACCGGCAGCCTGAGCGGTGGGGCGTTGCGGTTCCTGGCCCGGGCCTCGATACGGCGCTGCAACGGCTCCGTGTCCTGCCGGACCTGTTCGGCCCGGTCCGGTGCCACGGCGCCGAGGTCCTCCAGTCGGCGGTTCAGTGCCAGGACGTCGGCCGGGCGGTTGTTGTTCCGTCCTTCGTCCCCGACGAACGCGCCGGAGGCCATCCGCAGGCCCGTCCGGGTGGCGGGGACGTCCCGGTTCGCGGCGGGGGGCAGGACGGCGGGCGGCAGGACGGCAGGTGGCTGGACGGCAGGTGGCTGGACGGCGGGGGGCAGCGGGGCGCTCTGCGGCGGAGCCTGCTCGGGAACCTGCGGAGCCTGGGCGGGCCGGCGCACCGCCGTCGTCGCGCCGGTGTTCCCACCGGCCGGGGGTTCGGGCTGGCCGACGAGCTGCTCGGCCGTGCTGTGGACCTGGTCGTTGCCGCTGGTGGTCAGGCCGGCGCCGGCACCCGGGTGCGGCTGCGGGGCCGGGGCGGGCGCGGCGGTGGGGACCAGGACGTCCTGCGGGCGGTTGCGCTCCGGCATGGTGCCGGCCGGGCGCAGTTCCACCGTGAAGGTGTGGCCCTTCTTGGCCGCGAACGCGCGGAGCTTGTCGGCGATCTCCTCGGCCCGCTCCCGGGTGGGCAGTTGCTGGTCGCGCCGGGGGACGGGGGTGTCGCTCGGCCGCTGGTGGCTGATGACGACGTGGCGCAGGTCGCGCCAGGACAGCGGGCCGTGGATCTGCGTCTCGAAGTAGCTGTTGGTGTCCATGCCTTCGGTGAGCATCCGCGCGCCGAAGTCCGGGTCGTGCCGGAAGCCGGTCGCCTCGCCGAAGACCCGTTCGACCATCGCCGGTTCGCCCCACAGCAGCAACGGCAGCAGGTGGGAGTCGGAGGTCACCGACAGGGCGCCCTTCTCGCGCGCCGTCCAGGAGTCGTTGGGGGTGTGGGTGACGCGGCCCCGGATGTCGTCGGACCAGTGCAGCGCGAACGCGCCGTAGCGGCGTGCCACGCCGAACGGCTGCAGGTCGGAGACCAGCGCCCCGTACTTGGGCAGCAGGCCGCGGTCGTCCTTCGCGGGCTTGAACCGGCTGTCGTCGCTGCCGGTGTCCTGGTAGAGGTGGCGGGTGTCGTGGCTGCGGCGCAGAGCGGGCGCGTAGCCGAAGTGCTCCTCGACGCCGCCGCGGCGCGAGGGGACGACCGCGGCCTGCGAGGCGCCGGTCTCCCAGGCGTTGCGGAACAGCCCCTGCTTGTCGGCCATCAGCTTGTCCAGCAGGGTCTTCGACTTCGATCCCCACCCGCCCAAGCCGCGGCCGGACGTGCCGAAGGTGGTCTGGCGGTTGGCGTTGAGCGGTTGGTCGAAGTGGAAGTTGGTGGCGATGTACATGGTGTCGCGCATGTGGTTCTCGACGTCGGTGATCAGCCGGTCGACCGCCTCAGGTGTGTCCCGGGGGTACTTCGCCGCCCACCGCCACTCGCCGGTGGGCGCGGTCAGCCGCTCGGTGAGCAGGGCGCGATCGCGCTGCTCGAAGGCCATCGCCTTGCGTTCGACCATGACCAGGGCGGCCGCCTGGACCGGGTGCAGGGCGGTCCAGTCGACTCGGGCGCCGGTGAGGCGGTCCAGGAGCGCCGACTCGTGTGCCCCATCCTCCAGTGGGTGCTTCTGCGGCTCCCGCAGGTGCGCCACCAGTGCCAGGTCCCGCGCGCTGGGGACCATCCGCTGCTTGGACTCGGTGTCCAGGGCGTGGCGGTCGAGTTCGGCCTGGAGTGCGCGGACCTCCAGCTCCAGCGTGTCCAGCTGCCGGCGCCGGTGGTCCTCCTGCCAGGTCCCCGGGGTCGGCGTCTGCGTCCGCAGCTGTTCGATCTCCTGCTCACGTACCCGCGCGGCGGCGGCGAGGTCGCTCCCGTCGTGGTCGAGGAAGGTCGTGAAGGCGGACCGGAGCCTCTCCTGCGTCCGGTCGATCTCTCGTTGCAGCTGCCGGCGTTCGGGGCTGCCCTCGGGCAGGTCGGCGAGCCGCCGGCGCAGGTCGCCGAGCTGGTCCCCCGCGCGCTCGGCCCGGAACGGGTCGAGGGCGTCCGGGCCGGGCATGCGCATCGGGACGTCGGACGGGTGGTCCGTCAGGCGCATCGGCCCGCCGTCGAGCGGCGGCCGGGCGTTCCCGTCCTGGGCGGCCGGCGCGGTGCTCTCGCCGTGTTCCGCCAGGACGGTGATCTCGTCGTGGGCGTCGATGACGGTGGGGACGGTGGGGGTGTTCTCGTCGGTCCCGTGCGGGGCGGTGGTCTCGGTGACGGTGCGGTGAGCGGCCGTGCCCGGGTCGCCGCCGGTGTCCTTGCCGGTGGGGTGGACGGTGACGAACTCGGGGCGGTCCTGGCCGGGCTGGCGCAGCTGGACCAGCCTGGTGCTGCCGTCGGCCTCCTTGGCGACGTAGGTCTTGCCGGTCGTCGCGTGCACGGTACGTCCGGTGGCGTCGGCGATCAGCCCCAGGTTCACGCTGGACAGGCCCGCCTCGCACGCCAGCAGCACGACCGGCGACTCCTCCGCCCGCGCGGACAGGCTCGCCCGGCGGTTCAGCATGCCGCCGAAGTCCCTGTACGAGACGGACTTGTAGCCCTCCGTGCCGGCCGGCGTGCGCACGGCGACCTTCAACCAGTTCCCGGCGCCGTGCAGGTTGGCGAAGTACGGCTTGCTCTTCGGATCCCACGGCACCTGGACGTCCGCGTCCTCGCCGTCGCGCTCGCCGGGCTTGTTCTCGCCCCGATGGACGGCCGCCCAGTCGAAGCCGCCGTCGGGGCGGACGGCCCGCTGCGGTGCGAAGTCCGGTTTCGCGACCTGGTGTTCGGCAGCCGTCCGCTCCGAGGGGAAGTTCAGGTGCGTCTCCCGGCGCAGGCCGAAGTCCTCCCCGGTGTGGAAGGAACGCCCCACGGTGACGCCGTCCTCGCCGACGATCGCGTGGGTCACCAGCTCGCCTTCGGTGAAGGGCTCAAGCCGGTCGGAGCCGTGGTCGAGGACGCTCGGCACGTCCTGCGTCTCGAACTCCCCGTCGAAATCGAACCAGTCGTAGGGGAGGTCGAGCGACTCGAAGCTGGCGTTCTCGGCCAGCGTCTGCGCGCGGAGGCTCCCGCTCACCTCGCCGATGGTCGCGGCGCGGTAGACCAGCGGGTCCCGCCTGTAGGGTTCGCCTCCATCGGGTGGGGTGTCTTCGCTGGAACGCCAGAGGACCGAGACGGATTCGCCCTGGTGGCTGATCGTCACCTCCAGGAACTGTCCGCTCAACTGCTCGTGCGGGTGCTCGATCCTGACGGTCTTCTGGAGGCCGTCCGCCGACCACGACTCCGTGACGCGGTGGTGGGGCTTGAGGTCGTAGGGGTAGGCGGTCCGCAGCGAGCCCTCGCTGAAGAACCGGGTGAACGCCTGGAACGCGTCCGGCATCGACATGTCGCTGGACCAGTTCTCGACCTCGGTCCGGATGTCGTCGACCGACAGGGGTTCGGCGTCCGCCGAGATGACGTGGAAGCGGCCGTCCTCCTCCCGCGCGATCACCGTCAGGCGGCTGGGTCCGAGCGTCACCTCGGACTGCTTCTCGTTCACCGGCTCCGGGTCATCGTCGGCCCTGGAGTGGCCCGGCGGGAACGACAGCGCCAGCATGGGATGGGACTGCGGCACGTGGATCTCGAACAGCGCGTAGTTGTCGGCGCCGCCCCCGTTCGACATCCAGTCCTGGACGAACTCCCGGTCGAACGAGGTGGACGACGGCAGCAGCTCGGTGAAGACGTCCCGTTCGCGGCCCTGGGGGTCCATCCGCACCGCCCGGTACAGACGCAGGGCTCCCCCCGCCTCCTGCGCCCCAGCCGGGGGGATCGCCTGCGCGTGATCGAGAAACCTCTGGACGTCTCCGAGCAGGGCCTCGTACCGCTCCCCTTCACGGATCCGGAGCATGCCCTGGTCGTCGCGCTTGCTCGTGAACGCGCCGTTCCTGATCCGCCCCATGAACTCGCGGAGTGCCGGGTTCTCGGCCGCGGCGGTGAGGTGACGCCGGGCCAGGTCCACCGCGACCGGATCGACAGGGACCGGCGGCGCGCCGGCCGGCCGGTGGAGGTCGCCGCCCGGGTCGGGGACGCGGTCCGGGTCGGGGTCCGGGTCGGGATGGGGGTCGGCCAGGTCGTCGAGTGACCAGTCCCCAACCAGGTGCTCGTCCGGGAAGCGCCCTTCCGGCGCCACGTCCGTCCGCAGCTCGTGCTCGGTCAGCGGGGCGAGGAAGCGGTAGCGGTGGTAGGTGTCGTTGTAGGCGAGGTCCGTCCTGGCGAGGTTCGGGTCCGCGCGCTCCTCCGGGGTGAGGCTCTCCGAGAACAACCGGGAACCGGTCATGATCTCGTGGAAGGTGTGGTCGTCCGACTCCACCATCCAGCCGAGCAGCCCCAGCCTCAACAGCTCGAAGTCGACGGGCTCGGCCTTCATGTCGGCGAGGGCCGCTCTGCCCTCCTTCGTCCTGGCGAGCTCCTTGACGGCCTGGAGCATCCCGAAGGCCGTGCCGGAGGTGCCGCTGACGACCAGTCCCCCGCTCTCGTGGGCGTCCTGCTGGAACTTGGAACCGAGCTTGTAGTGGAAGCTCTTGGCACCCGGCTGCCAACCGAGCCGGCCGTCCTTGTCCACGGCGCTGTACCACTCGCCCCGGCCCAGCGGCGGGTTGACGTCGAGGGGGTTGCGGTCGGTTTCGAGAATGCTCCTGGCCCGGCGCTCCGCCGCCTTCTGCGCGCCCTCGACGATCTGCTTGCGGTTCCAGTCCCCGATCTGCTCGCTCCGGCGCTGGGCGTAGTCGTCCCGGATGCGGTCGATGACGGGCCCGTACGGCTCGTCGGTGCGGAACGATCCGAATGGCGCCTCCTGCTGGGACTCGCCGACGGGCCCCTTCAGCAGTTCCCCGTAGACCTTCTTGATCTCCGCGGTCAACGGGTTGACGACCTCGGCACCGATGTCGTGGCGGTCCGCCCGTTCCCGCGTCAGCTGCTCCGGTCGCGGCAGCTGACGCTGTCGGACGAGCTTGGCGAAGTGGTTGGAGGTGTAGCCGTTGTAGAGCAGGGCCATGCGCTCCCGGAGGTTGCCGCGGTCGACGACCTCCTGCAGCAGGTGCCGGTCGGTACCGACCATGCCGGTCGTGCCCGTGCTCCTGGAGCCGAACTTGACCTTGTCCTTGTCGCCGGTGGTCATGGCCCAGGCCAGGTCCACGACCTTCTTGACCTCGCGCTGGACGTCCTCGCGCTGGAGCAGGTGAGTGGCGAGCCGCCGCTCGAAGGCTTCGGCGTGCTCGCGGTAGGCGATGCGCCTGAGGTCCCCGGGCGAGGCGGGCGGGGCGGCGTCCAGGACGGCGTTCATCGGGACCGGATCCGGCCCGCGGAGGGGGCCGGGCGCGTCCTGGCTCCGCGGGTGCTGGGCCGCCTTGTCCTGGTGCGCCTTGATCAGGTAGCCGTCGAACTCCGGGACGAAGTCCTCGGTCCGGTAGTGGTTCCAGAGCGCTTCGCCCTCCTTCACCTTCAGACCGGCGATCCGCAGGCCGCTCTGCTTGTCCGCGGGCTGCGTCCCTTCCCGGAGGAGGCCGTCGTAGAAGCGGGGGTGGAACTTGAACTGCGTCCCGTCGGTGAGGAAGTCGTACTTCGCGAGCGTCTGCGGGACTTCCTTGTCCGTCCAGTTCTGGGTGATGTTCTCCACCTTCAGGCCCGTGGCCCCGCGGGAGAGGGCGAACTCCATGACCACCGGCAGGTTGGAGAGGGTGTCGCTGTAGGCGGCGGCGTGACCGAAGTCGTGGCCGGTGTAGAGCCCGGGCCCCAGCTGGGACCACCCCTCCTTGTTCTTGACCGCGCCGATCTTGCCCTGGATCAGGTACCCCCGCAGCGTCACGGCATCGGTCACCCGGAAGACCGGCTGCCCGGGCTCCATGGTGACGACGACCATGTCCGGCTTGACGCGGCCGGCCAGCTCGTTCGCCACCTGCGGGTCGACCGGGCGGGTGGTCTCCACCGCCACCGGCGCCCGGGTGTCGGGCCGCAGCGCCGAGTAGTGCGCGGCGAGGCCCTCGCCGGGATCGCGGTAGACGTGCACCTCGCGGCCCTGCACGTCGGAGTTGTACGCGGCGCGGGTGTTCCCCTGGTGGACCACGAGGTGGATGCCGAGGGCGTGGGCGATGATGACCGGCGCCTGGTCGTAGAAGGAGGTGTTCCACAGGGACCGGTTGCGCAGCCCCATGTCGTACAGGTCGCTCATGCGCAGGTTCCCGAGCTGGTCGGCGGAGAGCGTCGACGGCTGCTCGTCCCCGGGGCTGCGGTACACCTGCCAGGTCCGGGTCCGCTCGTCGGGTTCCAGACGGTCCTGGGGCCGCTGGCCGGTGTTGTCGGCGTTGTGGCGCAGCACGGCGCCGGCGTCACTGCGGAACCACTGCGACGCCAGCTCGCGCAGCCCGTTGACGGTGAGGTCGCCGTGCTGCCAGCCGGCCAGCTCACGGGCGCCGGCGAGGACGGCGTGGAGCAGGCAGTCGCCGTCGCCCGGCACATCGACGACGTGGTACAGCCGGCCCCCGTCCAGCACGTTCACGCGTGATTCGTGCACCGGGGCCGGAGCGTTCGGCGCCCTGCTGGTGGCGACGTCGCCGGCGCGGGTGGCGCTGCCGGTCGGGGTCAGCGCGCCGGAGCCCTCGGTCTCCGGGTGCCGCTGCGTCAGCGGCGCTTCGACCGTCTCCGGGTGCCGCTGTGTCGGTGGCGCGTCCACCGTCTCCGGGCGGGGGCGCTCCTGCCCGAGTGGCAGGTCACGCAGGACCGGGCCCGAGCGCAGGACGTCCTCGATCCGCTCCAGGTGCCGGGGCAGCACCGTGAAGTCGTCCCGGTGGGCCGAGGTGCCCATCACACCGTTCTCGCCGGCCCATCGGTCGCGGCGGCGCAGCGCGAACGCGTCGCCCGGCTTCGCCGCCGGTTCGACGTACTCGTCCGGCAGGCCGAGGTAGTGCAGCGCCTCGTGCAGCAGCACGCCGGGCGGGCTCTCGTCGGACCAGGTGATCTGGTCGCTGCGTTCGCGACCGGGAACCACGGTGACCGTCTGGTGCGCGCCGGCCGCGTCCGGCGTGCCGTCCACCCGCAGGTGCACCTGGTCCCCGCCGGGCAGGCGGAATCGCTCGTTGAAGCGTTCGTCGACCACCGACCGGACCCGGTCGAGCATCCGGGTGGCCTCGTGCGCGGGCAGCGGGCGGCCGTCCGGCCCCTGCAGGTGCAGGTTCAGCGTGAACTCGGTGACCCAGTGCCCGGGACGGACCTCGAAGCGCCGCGCGTCGTAGCTGATCGTGGTGTCGGCGCCGTGCAGCCCGCCCAGGCTCAACTGCCGGGCCTCGTACTGCTCGCGCACCCCGGGCCCGGCGATGGCGCCCGGCCCCCCCTGACCGCGCACCAGGGGGTCGAAACGCACCGTCTCCATCCGCGCGGGCGGCGCCGACGTGCGGATGTCGGCCCAGGACGAGGCGGGCAGCACCGTGCCCGCGCCCTCCGGCGGCGCGACCGGGCCCGGCTCCCGCACCGGCGGGGGTACGGCGGCGGGCCCGGCCGGCGCCTGGGCGGGCTGGTGCACCGCCGTCGCCGCCCCGGTGTTCCCGCCGGCCGGGGGTTCCGGCTGGCCGAGGAGCTGTTCGACCGCGCTGCGGAACTGGTCGTTGGCGTCGGCGCTCAGGGAGTCGCGCCACGCGTCCAGGTACTCGCGCACCTCGCCGGTCGGGTTGTCCAGGTCGTGCAGGAACGTGGCCAGCTCCGCGGTGTTCCCGGTGGCGAGCGCCGCGGAGGCCTCACCGATCCGGTGGCCGCCCTGTGACGGGGTGCCGTTCGGTGCCAGCGTCCAGGGGCGGGTCTCGCCGCCCGGGCGGGCCGAGATGCCGGGGGTGGCGAGGGTGAGGATCTCCTGCCACGTGTTGGCGCCCTCGGTGACGACCAGGGTCGAGTACCGCTCGAACAGTTCCATCACCGCCGGTTCCACGCGTCCCAGCCCCAGCTGGTGGGCGCCGCGGTCGTCGGACGGCGCGTCGGAGAGGCCCCGGAGGCCGGCCAGCAGCTCCGCGGGGTTCTGTCGCTCGTTCGGCCCGGCTCCCAGCAGGACCACGACCGACGGACGGGGCGGCCCCGGGACCTCCCGCAGCGCGGCTTCCATCCGGGTGGCCATGTCCCGGTGGCGGACCGTGCCGTCGATGGAATCTCCGTAGTAGGCGGTGGCCAGGCGGATCTCGCTGTTCTGGGCGCGCCGCAGGAGGTCGGCGACCAGGTCCGGAACCGGGTCGTCGGCGCCGGTGGCCGTCGGCCAGTGGTCGCGGACGTGGCCCGGGAGGTCCTCCGGGACGGGCTGCGGGCGGAAGGGGTAGGTGACGGTGGCGCCCTGGTCGTGCCAGAGCTCCGCCAGGACGTCGTCCCCGCGGCGGATCTGCCGGGGGTGGCTGTCCCACAGGAAGGGCTGCAGGACCAGGACGTCCGGATCCTGCTCCCCGGTCATCTCCCGCAGGGACGAGGTCAGGTTCTGCTCGAAGTAGCCGGCCGTGTCCCCGCCGTGCGGAGCGTCCAGGGCGGCGAAGACGGTCAGCGTCCGGCCCTGCCCGGAGGACTGGGCGCCGGCCGTCAG
Organism: Kitasatospora sp. NPDC022856; assembly: GCF_055561235.1. Lineage (NCBI taxonomy): Bacteria > Bacillati > Actinomycetota > Actinomycetes > Kitasatosporales > Streptomycetaceae > Kitasatospora > Kitasatospora sp. NPDC022856. The sequence continues at coordinate 47,918 of NZ_JBVHHE010000030.1, forward strand.
GACGTCGGAGGTCAGGTGCTGGTCAGGACTGATCGGCCGGTCGCGGTTGTCCTCCCTCATGACGGAGTCCCGGAAGTCCTGCTGGATCTGCGGATTGTCGCCCAGGTACCGGCTGCGCACGGGTGCGCTCGGCCTGCTGGAGTCCAGCCAGGCCCCCTCGGGCCTCGCCCCGCTCCAGGCGAAGTACTTCCAGTACGTCTCCACGTCGGCGGCGATCCGCCGCGCGACCGGGTTGTACGCGACGTCCAGCGGCGCTCCCGCCGGGTGTGCGGTCACCCGCATCCCCTGGTGGACGCCCGTCCACGGACTGTGGAACAGCTCGTAGGAGCGCCGCGGGTGCGCCACGTCGGCCGAACGGCCGAGCCGTTCGGCGTAGAACGGCGCCTTGCCGCGCGCGAAGGTCAGATGGACCTCGCCGGAATAGCCCATCCTGGCCAGGCCTTCCAGCACTCGCAGGAAGGCGACCTGGTGGCCGCTGCCGGGCGAGCCCGGGTCGACCAGGCTGATCCGCGGGTAGCGCTCGCTCAGCTGGTGCCCGAGTGCGGCGTCGGCCGGGGACACGGTCGGCGTCCCACCGGTGTGCGGCGGCAGTGCGGCGAGGTGCTGTTCGTCCTCGGCGCGGTGCTGCTCCCGGATCTCCTGGACCGGCCCGTGCGAGGGCACCGGCACGAACGGCGCGGCGACGGGCTGTCCCGCACCACCACCCGGTACGGGCGGCGCCAACGGGCCACCCGGCGGCGGGGGCGGCGGACCGCCCGGCGGCGGGGGTGCCAACGGGCCACCCGGCGGCGGGGGCGGCGGAGGCGGCGGGGCCTGCGCGGGCGTGCGCTGCGCCACCGGGTAGACGGCGTCCTCGGTGGCCTGACGCTCCTTCCCGGCCGGCACCTGGTGTACCGGCTCCTGCACCTCACGGCGGGACCCGGTGCCCTCGTGGTCCTGCCCGGTCGTCAGGAGCGTCGGGCGTGCCCGCTCCTGCGACGGCCCGGCGGTCGCGGGCCCCCCGTCCTCGGGTGCGGGGGTGTGAGGGCGGCGGTCGCCCTGCTCGGCGAGCTCGTGACCCTCGGGCCGGACCCCGTCCCGCTTCGTGCCCGAGGACGGCTCCCGGACGCTGTCCCGGGGACGGACCAGGGGGCCGGACGGGGTGAGCGGCCCGGGTACGGGGGTCGGCTCGGGCTTGGTCTCGGGCTTCGTCTCGGCTTCGGGCTTCGTCTCCGCTTCGGGCTTCGTCTCCGCTTCGGGCCCGGTCTCGGCTTCGGGCTTCGTCTCCGCTTCGGGCCTGGTCTCGGCTTCGGGCCTGACCTCGGGCTTCGTCTCGGCCTCGGCCCTGGGCTCGGGCCGTTCCTCGGACGGGCGGCGGCCGAAGACGTTCTCGTTGGCCGCTTCGTGGCCGCGCCAGTGCTCGCCGTTCAGGTCCTCCGGACCCCAGTGGTCCTTGTAGGCGTCGAAGAACTCGCCGCCGTAACGGGTCTTCAGCTCCTGGACGGTCTCGTCCGACACCTTGCGGCTCTCGGCGAGGCGGTCGTAGCCGGCGGCGGCGTGCTCGCGGGCGGGGAGTACGGCGCGTTCGAAGGCGACGTGTCGGTCCAGGCCCTCCGTCAGCCGCTCCCGTTCGAGGCGCCACTGCTCCAGCCGCTCGGGCAGGCCGGCCTTGTGGTCGGCGTCCGCGTCGCGCAGCAGCGAGCGGAAGTTCTCCTCGAACGCCGCGCGGATCCGCTCGGTGTAGCCCTCGCGCACGCGTTGGGCCGCGGCGGAGGCCGGCGGTTCGGAGCGGTCGGTGCGGCTGCCGCGCGCCGGCCGTCCCAGGGCCGTCTCGACGGAGGCGGCCGTCGCCGTCCCGCGGCCGCTGCCGTCGGCGGTGTCGGGGCCGCCCAGGTCGTGCGGGACCTTGGTGCGGGCGGTGTCCTCGGCGACGCGCAGCGCCTCCTCACGAGCGCCGTGCAGGGCCAGCAGGCGGTTGATCTCGGCCGGGTCGGTCAGCCGGTCGAGTTCCTCCTTGAGCCGGGCCGGATCGCGATCGGCGGCGGTGTGCTCGGTGACCGCGCGGTCGGTGAGGCGGGCGAGCTGGGCGCGGGCGGCGGCAACCGCGCCTTCGGACGGGCCGGCGGCCAGGCCCAGTGCGCTCAGCGCCTCGGCGCCGAACTGCTCGGGGGCACTGGTCTTCCACGCCCCGACCGCGTCCTTCACCGCGTCGATGGAGCGGTTCAACACGGTCTCGCGGACCGCCTGGACGGTGAAGTCGTGGGACAGGCCGCCGCGGTGGCTCTCGAAGACGTCCCGGAAGTCGGCTTCGAGCCGGTCCCTTCCCCTGCGGGTGGGGTCGGAGGGGGCGAGGTCGTCGCCGTTCTCGTCCTCGATCGTCAGGAACGTGTCCTCGTCCCGGCGGCCGGTGCCCGGCTCGTTCTCGTCGGCGTCCAGGGCCGTCCGCTCCTGGTGGCGGCCGTGGACCTCGGCGAGCCGCTCGCGCATGGCCTCGGCGACCTGGTCGCGGGCCTCCTCCGACACCCGGGCGTCCTTCGGCACGCCGACCGCGTCCAGCAGCGCGCGGTCCGACTCGGAGAGGTTCTCCCGCTTCCAGTCGGCGTGGGCGTCCTCCACCGCCCGCTCGATGCGCTCGGTCTGCGTGGCGCGGGCCTGCCGGACGTCCAGGTCCCCGGCGGCCCGGCGCAGCCGGTGTTCCAGCGCCCGGGTGGCCAGGGCGTTGCGTTCGGGGGTGAGATCGGCGCGGGTGGCGTACAGCTGGGAGATGTCGCGTTCGGCGTCGGAGCGGAAGCGCTCGGAGACCTCCCGGCGGATCTCCGCACTCGGGTGGTCGCCACCGGTGGCCGCCGGGTCGAGGCCGCGCTCGGTCAGCAGGTGGTCGAAGCGGGTGACGGCGATCCGCAGGGCGAGTTCGCGGGCGCCGGCCAGCTCCAGGCGGTCGGCGGCGCCGGCGAGGATCTCCTCCCGCTCGTGCGGGCGGGCCTCGATGTCGCTCTGCACGTCGGCGGCGGTGCGTCGCCACGCGTCGGTGCCCGGGCCGGTCAGGGCGCGCAGTTCCCGGGGCAGCTCGGCGTGGCCCTCGATGAGGTGTTCCTCGACCTCGCTGTGCAGGGCTTCCTTCGCCTCGGCCTCGGCGAGCACGGTGTCGTGCCGCTCGGCGAGCTCCTGCTGCTTGTCCTGCCAGGCCGTGCGCCGCTCGTCGCCGGCGGGCACCTTGGCGTGCTCGGGTGCGTCGACCCGGTGGTAGGCGTGGCCGGAGGGCGTGTGGGTGGTGAGGGGAACGGGCGGGCCGTCGGGGTCGTGCGGGTCGGTGGGACCGTCGGGCCTGGGACCGCGGGGCGGGGTGGCGGGCGGCACCGGCCCGTTCGGGGCGGGGCGGTTCGGGTCCGCGACCGGCACGTCCGGGGTCCTGGGCTCCGGGCCCTTGGGGTCCGGGGTCTTCGAGCCCTCGGCCGGTACGTCCGGGCGGTTCGGGTCGAGGCGGCCGGGCGGGGTCGGCGCGGTGGCGTCGCCGGGGCCGTCGGTGCTGGTGCGCAGGGGCGGCGGCACCGGGGCCGTGCTCCGGTCACCGTTCGCGGGCGACTGCGGTTGCGGCTGCGGCTGCGGCTGCGGGCCGTTGTCCGTCCCCGCTCGTCCGCCCGCTCCCCCGGGCCCGCCCGTCGCGTTCCTGGGCTCGCTCAGGGGCGGTTCGGCGTGCTCGTCGACGACCGTGGTGCGGCGCGCCGGGTCGGGCGCGGGCGCCTGCGGCTGGGGCTTCGTGCTGCCCTGGTTGCTGGCGTCCGCGGACGCCGTCGCGGTCCTGCCGCGCTCCCCGGCGCCGGCGTTCTCGGGCCTCGGGTTCTCGGACCTCGGGGTCTCGGGGCTCTCGGGCCCGCCACCCGTTCGGGTCCTGGGCGCGGGTGAGGGAGCGGCGCCGTCCCGGTGGCCGGGGGCTGCCGGGGACGCGGAGGACGAACCGGGCGCGCCCGTCCGGCCGTCGCCCCGGGACTGCGTCTCGACCGGTCGCGCGGGGGCCTTCGGGTCCCACCCGCCGTCGACCGAGGAGGTGTGGCTGGTCTTGCCCTTGGGGTCGGCGAGGACGCCCTCGCCGTTCTCCGCGGGGTGGTGGCTCCCGGACCCGAGGACGGACGGCAGCGAGCCGGCGCCCGACTTGAGCGAGGCCCCGTCGCCGCCCGACAGCCGCGTCCCGGCGATCTGGTCGATGTGCCCGGGCCGGGGCACCGGGAGCGGCGCCGAGTACCCGCCCATGTTGCTGATCACCGAGAGGAAGGTCAGCGGGTGGAGGTATCCGTAGTTGTCGCCGCTCTCCGGGGTGACGCGCGAGCTCTCCAGGCCGCGGACGAAGTCCGCGTACCGCAGGGTCAGCGGCGAGGCCAGGCCCATGATCATGTGCCGCATGCCGCCCATCATGAAGCCGCCGACGAAGCTCATCCCGCTGGCTTGCCACTCGCCGTTGTAGATCGTGTTGTAGATGCCCTCGGTGAGGTACTGGTTGATGCCCGACTCGATCTGGCTGCCCAGCACATGCCCGAGGTAGAACATCTTGTTCATCCTGTTGACGCCGCCGGCGAGTTCGGGAATCTTCTCGACCAGCAGCTTGAGTTCGGGCGTGAGCGCGACCTTGCCGGCGTCCTTGGCGAGGTTCTCCAGGGTCTCCTTCAGCGCCTCCTGACTGCCCTCCTTCTTCACCGTCTTGAGCGAGTGCTGGACGAACTGCTTGCCGACCTCCTCGCCCATCTCCCGGGCAAGCTTGTGGCCCACTTCCTGCCCGAGTTCCTTCTCGAAGAGCTCCCCGAGCTGGCGCACGAACTTCTCGCCCGTCGCGGCGCCCACCTTGCGCCCGGCCTTGAAGCCCTTGGACAGGTACTGGGCGTTCTCCTTCAGCAGCGTGCTGATGCCCCTGGCGAACCGCTCGGCCGCCTCGTTCCCGAGCAGGTGGCCCAGGCCCTGACCGGCCTCCTTGCCCGCGCCCTTGAGGGCACCGGCCGCCGCGCCCTCGCCGAGCTCCTTGCCGACCCCCTTGAGAGCTCCGGCCGCCGCGCCCTCACCGAGTCCCTTGCCGATCCCCTTGAGGGCACCGGCCGCCGCTCCCTCGCCGAGTTCCTTGCCCGCCCCCTTGAGGGCACCCCCGGCCAGCCCCTTGATCACGTCGTTGAGGGCGCTCTGCACGAACAGCTTGGCCAGGCGGGGGCCGAGCAGCTTGCCCAGGCCCAGGCCCAGCAGGTTCAGCGGCCCGCCGATCGCACCGCTGAGAGCGCCGAAGATCGCCGCCTGCTTGGTGAGCTCCGTGTCCCACTCGTGCCGGTCACCGCGCTTGAACTGGATGCCCTGGATGATCGAGTCCAGGATCAGGCCGCCGACGATGCCGCCGAAGGCGTGCAGGGCGATCAGCTGCGCGAGCTTCTTCAGCAGCTGGACCAGGAACTGCCTCGTCAGGATCTTCTTCCACTCCAGCGCCACGAGGGAGGCACCGCCGGTGAAGATGGACCAGGCGATGGCGAAGGCGATCTCGATGACCAGCTGGACGAGCTGGCCGATCGCCATCCACTTGGTGTACTCGACGGTGTTGGCGACCTTGCCGGCCAGTTCGGCCAGCTGGGTGCAGAGACCGGCGGCATTGCGCAGGGGGTCGGTGGCCGGGTCCGAGCTGGTGAACCGCCCCCACTCCTTCTGGAAGGCCTTGGCGGCCTCGCCCTCCATCCTCGTGTTGCAGGTCTGGACCGCGTCGAGGATGTACTCGCTCAGCTTCGGCAGGTCCTGGGCCAGCGCGAGGTAGTCGTCCCGAACGTCCCGCAGCAGCCCCTCGTCGCTCTCCGGCCAGGGCATGCCGGTGATGATGTGGAAGAACTTCGCCACACCCGGGGAGACGTGGATGGACGAGTGGGACATGGCGCAGGGCCTCCGGGGGCGGGACTGGCGGTACGAGGGTGCGGGGCGGGCGGATTGACTCAGGCCCTAGCGGCGGCCGTTCACACCATGCCGGCGCCGTGTTCGTCGGTGGCGTCGAAGAGGTCGGCGGTGCCCTGGCCGTGCGCGGACATCGCCTTCAGCTTGTTGCGGATCTGCGACGTCAGGCTGTACAGGTCGGCCGTGGGCTTGTCGATCTTCTCGTGGTACTGCTTGCCGATCTCGTCGCCGCCGCCGGCCTTGACGTTCTTCTGGTTGATGTCCTCCATCTCCGTGTTGATCTTCTCGACCAGGGCCGCCACGACGTCGAAGTTGGCGAACGCCGCTTTGAGGCCCTCCTCCTTGCGCAGCGTCTCAGCCATTGAACTCCTCCTGGTTGCGGGAAGGCTTGACCGTCCGGTCGGCGCCGGGGCGCATCGCGGTGAGGGGGGCCAGCAGCGCGTCCAGGTCCAGCCCGCCGCCGATCCCGAACAGGCCCTCCTCCTCGTCACCGCGCTCGCCCGTGAAGTCCATCCGCAGCGTCTCTCCGACGCCCTCGAAGCCGCGCATCTCGGCGGTGATCTGGTCACCCATCCGGGCCTTGGCCTCGTTGAGCACGTCCTTCAGCACGGCGCCCAGCTGCGCCGGGGCCATGGACTGGTAGGCGGTGGTGTGGAAGCTCAACGCGAGCAGCTCGCCCTGGGGGCCGACCTTCGCGGTGACCATCCGGTCCTTGCTGGTCGCCGAGGCGGTCATCGCCTGCATCTTGCGCGTCGACTCGGCCAGCCTCTCCTTCTGCTCCTCCAACGAGGCCATGGCCTGGTTCAGTTGGTCCTCGAACGAGTGCGACATACCTTCTCCGTTTCCTTGTCCAGGGGCGGTGTCCCTCCCGGGACGCCGCCCCTTCCTGCCGGTGCGCCGTGCGCTCAGCGGCCGATCACACCGTCGACCGCGCCGGTCTCGGTGCCCCAGACCTCTTCGTCCTCGGCGAGCCAGGTGGTGCGCTGACGGTCCTTCTCGCCTTGGCCCGCTCCCATACCACCGCCCATGCCGCCCATCGGCGGCATCATCGGCATTCCGCCGCCGCTGGTGGACACCGACCGGCCGCGCATCGCGGCCTGCTCCTCGGCAGCCATCGCGGCGGCCTTCTGCGTGGCGGCCTTCTCCGCGGCGGCGGCCTCGGCGGCCGCCACGGCCGCCGTCTTGCCGCCCGGAGCCAGCCCGCCGCTGTTCTCGATGGCCTGCGGACTCAGCCCGCCGCCGGAGCTGACCAGCCGGGGCAACGAGCCGCCGCCGGACGAGAGGCCGCCCGACGAGAGGCCGGTTCCCCCGGCGCCGCCGAAGAGGCCGGCGTAGGATCCGAGGCCGCCGGAGGCGGAGGCCGAGCTCCCGGCGGAGCCGTAGTCGCCGAAGGAGGAGCCGAGGTCCAGATTCCAGTCGGACCCGGTGGACGGCGGACGGATGCCGCCACCACCACCGGTCCCACCCCCGCTGCTGCCACTGCCGCTGCCGACCATCGCGTCGATGGCGTGCTGCCGGTCGGTGTAGCGCTGGGAGATGTCGGAGATCGGACGACCGGTCGAGTCGAGCAGCGTGCCGTCGCCGGCGATGGATCCGCCCTTGGGCAGCACCACCGGGTTGCCGTCGCGGTCCAGCACCTCCTTGTCGTCGGGTCCGATGACCGTCCCGTCGTCGCGGACCTTCGAGCCCTTGGGCACCTTGGCGTTCTGCCCGTAGATGCCACCGCCGGTGCCCGGCGGAACGTCCGAACCCGGGGGGACGACGACGGGCTTGCCGTCCTTGCCGGTCACCTTCTGACCGTTGGCGTCGTACACCTGGCCGTCCTTGCCGATGTAGCCGCCCGGGGGCAGCATCACCGGCTTCTTGTCGGCGCCCAGGACGGGCTTGTGGTCCTTGTCGAGGATCGGCGTGCCGGCACCGTCGCCCCCGAGGCCGGCGCCACCACCGCCACCGCCACCGCCGCCGGGGCTGATGACCGGGGGCGGCGGCGGAAGGTGGGTGTTGTTGCCGCCGCCCTTGCCGTCGCCGCCGCCACCTCCGCCGGCACCACCACCCAGGTCGGACTCGTCACCGGCACCGCCGCCCGCGCCTCCGCCCGCACCTCCGCCCGCACCTCCGCCCGCTCCGCCGCCGCCGTCACCCGTCCCCGGGCCGGGCGGCGCCGCGGTGGGCAGGTCCAGGTGCACGTTGCTGTAGGCGAAGGGGAAGTTGGCGTCCAGCTTGGAGTAGGCCGTCTCCAGCGCTCGCATCGGATCGGCCTCCACGACCTGCCGTTCGTCGACGACGTGGATGACGCGCCTCTTGTCGAGCTGCCTCTCGACGTTGGCCAGCCAGATGTTCTTCGCGCTGATCTCCAGCTGGTCGTAGAAGCCCTGCTCCCGGGGGTCGCCGAGGGGGGTGCTGATCGACTTTATGGAGTGCATGTCAGAGTTGAGTTCCGGCACGACGCCCGTCAGGGCCTGCGACAGGGCCTGGTAGATGGCGTGGGAGGGCCACACGTTCCCGCCGGCGTACCACTGGTAGTGGGCGTCCCGGAGCCCGCCGATGGTGCGCCCGATCTGGTCGGCCGCCGCGTAGAGGTCGGCCTCGTACGGGGTCTTGTCCAGTTGGAGGCGGATGGTCTCCATCTCCAGCGCGTACCGCTTGAGCAGGAGCTTGAACTCACCGGCCGCGTCGCCCTGCCAGTCGCTGTCCGACCCGTTGATCTTCTCCGCCCAGCCCTGCACCCGCGGGTACCAGGTGCTCAGCCACGTGCGCACATTCGCGATGCCCTGCGCGGCGTACCGCAGGCTGGCGGGGTTGACCGTGTCGTTGCCGGCGCCACCGGGGCCCAGCGGGGCGAAGATGTCCTCGTGCTGGTGGATGAACTGGGACAGCGGCTTGTCGCGGTCGTTGCCCCAGTCCTTGTAGTTGACGCTCAGCGTGATCCGGAAGTGGTGGTTGATGTTGCTGTGCGTGAAGTTCCACGCCCACCAGACGTCGGGGGAGCCCATCCCCGAGACCCCGCCCTGAGTCGTCGAGCCGTTGTAGAACTTGCTGTTGTCAAAGGCCATCTTGTCGATCGGGCTGAGCCAGGGCTTGTCCTTCGAGGGGCCGGCGACCTGCTCCCTGGTGACGATCTTGGCGGAGCGCTGGGCCTCTGACGCGAAGAAGCCCAGCACGTCCTCCCACTTCGGATCCGGCATGGGGTGTCCATCTCTCCGTAGGTGTGCGGGGCGCTCAGCCCGGGTTCGGCCCGCCGGCCTTGGGAGCGGTGGCGGTCGACACCTTGGTGAGGACCTCCATCATCTCGGCGGCCGTCATGGCCTCCTCGTGGGCGGCGTCCATGAGCGTCAGCGCCAGCCGGATCCTCAGCTGAGCTTCGGTCATCTGGACGCCGAGGGTCTTGAGGTCAGTGGCCACGCCCGTCGCCAGGTTCTTGAAGTCGGTCTTGATCTTGCCTGCGACGGGCATCACCTGGTCCGAGCCGTGGCCCACCAGCAGGGAGGTGAAGTCCCCGCCGCCGTCCCCGCCGAAGGACAGCATCGTCTTGAAGCCGGGGTCGTCCTTGAGGACCTTCAGGTAGTTGCCGAGCTGAGTGTCGGCGAAGTACTTGAGGTCGTCGCTCTGGACGCTGAGCGTGTGCCCGTAGTCGGGCTCCGGCGGCGTCGCCATCAGCCGACGCCCCCCGCGGCACGCTTGTCGGCGTCGCGCAGCAGGCCGTGCATGACGCGCAGGACGTCGGCGCCCTGGATGATGTCGTTGTTCATGGCGCTGTTCTGGTCGGCGAGCGCCTGGTAGAAGGCATTGGCGGCGGTGGCGAGGTCACCGCTGAGCTGGGCCTCGGCGGCCTTGATGGCGGCCATGCAGTCGTCCATCGCGGCGTGCATGCCCTGGCCGGCCTGGGTCAGGGCGTCGGCGGCCTCGTCGATGTTGGCGTGGTTGAGCAGGATGCTGGCCATGGGGGTCCTCTCGGTCGGGTCGTCGGGTGGCCTGAAGGGGGCCGGGGTCAGCGGGGGTTGAGGCCGTTCAGGACTTCGTCGGAGGCGCCGCCCCAGCCTCCGCCGGCCGCCAGGGCCTCGTCGTGGGCGGTGTTGACCTGCGTGTGGCCGGCGGCGAAGCTGCCGTGGAAGGACTGGTACGCGTTCTTGAGCTGCTGGTAGCGGTTCTGCCAGTCCGCGATCTTCTCCTGGTACTTGGTGCTGCACGCCGCCTTGAAGTGGTCCTGGACCTCGCGGTTGACGGCCTCGACCTGCGAGGCGGCGCGCATCATCGTGTCGATGTGGGTCTCCAGGGTCGCCAGGACACTCCGGACGACCGCGTCGTCCGTCTGCAGGTTGGGTGCCACCATCGGGGGTTCCTTCCTTCGGGCCCGGCTTCGGCTGCCGGGCTCACTCGACTCAACGGAACTGCGGGGGGCGGCGGTTCACCGCAGGCAGGCGGGGCCGGCCGGGCTCGGTGCGGCGGCGGCGCCGGTGAGCGCGGCCGGGTCGAGGCTGGGGCCGGTGGGCAGCAGGGTCAGCAGCGCCTCGGGCAGGCCCGGGGGGGCGACCTCGCCGTAGCCGAGCTGTTTGGCGACCTCGGGCGAGGGCAGCGGGTACTTCACCCCGGTGTCGGTGACCAGGTAGAGGGTGGTGCCGGTGCCGGCGGTGGACAGGGCGCGCACCAGTGCGCCGCCGCCGGGGCGCACCGCGACGGTGTCGGCGGTGGCGCAGGCCGCCTCGACGCCGGGCTGGGCGGCGGGGGCGGGGCCCTGGAGGGCGGTGTCGTCGAGGAGGGTGACGGCGGTGGTGGGCGCGGGGTCGCCCGGGCGCAGCTCGGCGCAGACGTCGCGGCCCTGGGGGGCGGTCAGGAGCTCGGGCGGGGTGGTGGGCAGGGCGGTGGTGGGGGTGGCGGCCGTCGCGGGGGGCGCGCTGTGGGCGGCGAGGTCGGCGGGGCGCAGGGCGGCGGGGGTGACGGCGGCGCCCTGGTAGGCGATCTGCTGGGTGCGGGAGTCGTTGCGCAGCAGTTCGAAGGCCATCGTGGTGAGCGGGGTGAGTCCGGCGGAGGTGAGCAGGTAGGGGTCGCCACCGGGGCCGGTGAAGAGTTGTCCGATGCGGGTGGGGCGGGTGGCGAGGTCGGGGCCGGGGGTGCCGCGCTGGTCGATGTCGGGGGCGGCGAGGTCGGGGCCGGCGGGCAGGGCGTTGAGGAAGGCCTGGGGGACGGGCTGGGCGGTGGCGGTGCTCTGGCCGAGGGCCAGGCGGGCACCGTTGTGGGTGTCCAGGCGCAGGCGGCGGCCGTGCCACAGCAGGTGGGTGGTGCCGTCGGGGGCGGTGACCAGGAGGGCCTGGTTGTCGGTGAGGGCGGTGCCGCGGGTGGTGGGGTCGATGGCGACGGCCAGTTGGGGCCGGCGGGCGCCGGAGGGGCCGGGGCGCAGGGCGGCGCAGGCGAGCCAGGGGGCGGTGGCGAGGCGGTCGGGTGCGGGCAGGCCGTCGGGGGCGCCGAGGATGCCGAGCGGGGTGCCGCGGGGGGTGCCGGCCAGGGAACGGACGCTGACCTGGTCGACGGTGAGCTGCTCACCGGCGATCAGGCGGGCGGTCGTCTCGTTGAGCAGGGGGTGGAGGGTGCCGTCGAGGTAGAGGTAGCGGGCGCCGCTCTCCTTGACCAGGACGAGGGTGCCCGGTTTCTTCCAGCCGGTGGCGCCACCGGGGACGAGGACGCCGTAGACGGCGGCGATCAGGCAGGCGAGGACGGCGATGACGATGCCGGTGACGATGCCGCGGGAGGTGCGCCCGGTGGGGGCGTCGGGGGCGTCGGGTTCGCCGCGGAGCATGCCGGTGGCGAGGCGGCCCATCACGAACAGGTGGGCCTGCACCTGGTCGCGCTTCGACTGCATGGCGTGGTTCTCCTCGGTGGCGGGGCGTGGGGTTGCTCGCGTGGGCGGGGGCCGGGCGTGGGGTGTGCCGCCGGTGCGGGTTCAGCCGGCGATGGCGCGTAGTGCCTGGTAGGCGCCGGCGGCGGAGAGGGCGAGCGGGAGCACGGTGATGGCGGCGAGGGTGTGCAGCAGGTCGGCGGCGCGGCCCCAGTAGGGCAGCAGGCGCCGGCCCGGGACGGTCCACGAGACGGCGGCCAGGACGGCGCCGGTGGCGAGCAGGGCGGCGAGCAGGACCAGACGGGCGGACGGGGACTGGCCGACGGCGAGGTGGGCGGTGAGCACGGCGGGGCCCAGGGCGCCGGGGACGAGGACGGCCAGGCGCTGGGGGATGGCGCCGATGCCGCGGGCGTGCAGCAGGAGCAGCAGGGACAGCGCGCAGGTCAGGGCGGTGGGGGCCCAGCCGTCCTGACCGGCGAGGGCGGTCAGGCACCCGGCGAGGACGGGGGCGAGGGCGAGGTGGAAGGCCGTCAGGAAGCCGTCGGCGACGACGCTGCGGGAGCGGACGGAGGCGGCGGGGACGGCCTCGATGCCTTCCTGGAGTTCCTCGGCGTTGCGGGGCAGGGCGGGCAGGCGCAGCCCGGACAGGCGGAAGCAGAGGCCGGGCAGGAAGCCGGCGGTGGCGACCGGGAGGACGGCGAGGACGGCGGCGGTGGCGGGTGCGGTCAGTCCGGTGAGCAGCAGGGCGCCGGTGGCGGTGACGTGCAGGGCGAACAGGACCAGGCCGAGGAAGAGCGGGGCGGAGCAGCCGACGGCGGCCATGGCGAGGACGGCTGCTCCGGCGCCGGCGCAGCCGCCGGCGAGGAGTCGGGCTCCGGTGGCGGAGGGTCCGGTGTCGGTGGTGAGGAGGGCGCCGGCCAGGGCGAGGTAGGGCACGGCGGTGGCGCCGAGGGCGGTGCCGGCGGCGGCGTCGCCGACGGCCCGGGAGGCGCTGAGGGCGCCCAGGAGCAGGAACAGGCCGGTGATGGCGGCCGCGCCGGCGCGCAGCTGCGGCGGGCCGGGCAGGAGGAGGAGTACGATGCCGCCGGCCAGGGCGGTGACGGCCAGGACGAGGGCGGTGTGGTGGGTGAGCGCCGGGCGCCAGGTGTCGGGGCGTTCGCGCATGCCGGTGGCGACGCCGTCGGCGAGGTCGTCGTAGTGGACCTCGGGCAGGGCGTCGCGGCGTGGGCGCAGGTAGAGGTCCTCGCCGTCGCGCAGGTCGAGGGCGTCGGCGCCGAGTTCCTCGTCCAGGGGCGGGTGGCCGAGGCGTTGGAGGACCCAGCCGTCGTGTTCGAGGCCTTGTTCGTCGAGACCCGGTTCGGCGGGGTCGAGATCGGCGTGGGCGAGGACGGCGGGCAGCAGGTCGGCCAGGGGGATGTCGGCGGGGACGGCGAGTTCGAACACCGCCCGGGGGGCGTGGAACCTCAGTCGGCACAGTGCGGCGACGGCGGCCCCGTTGGCACTCCCGTTCACGGTTCTCCCTCGTGGTCCGCGGCCCCGGCCGGGCCGGGGGGCCTGGGAGCGGGGCCGGCTCGGCGGTGACTGGTCCTCGGAAGAGGGCGCGGCCGCCTGGGGCTGTCCGGGGGTGGCGGGTCGGGCGGCCACTCCCCGCCCGGTGGCACGGATGGCGGGGGGTGGTTGGTTCACCGCGGGCGGGAGCGGGCCGGGCGGGGTGAACCGGGGGCGGGGTGGTGGCCGTGGTCCGGGTGGACGGTGTGCGTCCCGGGCGACGGCGCACGGTGCGGGCCGTCCCCTGGTGCGAGGAGCGCTTTCGTTGAGTGTGGTGCTGGTCGACCGTCCGCCGCGGCGTCCCGGTCCGGCGATGCCCGACGGCGAGATCCAGTTGCAGGAGCCGCCGGTCCTGCCGGAGTCGCAGAGCGGCATGTCGAGCGTGATCTCGATGGCGCCGATGGCGCTGAGTTCGCTGTCGATGGTGTTCGTGTTCCTGCGCCCGGGTGAGGGCGGCGGGGTGCTCGGCTACGTGGCGATGGGCATGATGGGCCTGTCGGCGGTGGGCATGCTGGTGACGCAGCTGATCCGCGGTTCCAGCGACCGCAAGCGGGAGCTGCGGGCCGAGCGGCGGGACTACCTGCGGTACCTGTCACAGATGCGCAGGCAGGTGCGCGGGCACACCGTGCGTCAGCAGGAGGCGGCGGCCTGGCGGCACCCGGCGCCGGGGGCGGTGGCGTCGCTGATCCGCACCTCGCGGCTGTGGGAGCGGCGCGGCACGCACCCGGACTTCGGTGACGTGCGGGTCGGGGTGGGGCACCAGCGGCTGGCGGTGCGGCTGGCGCCGCTGTCGACCAAGCCGGTGGAGGACCTGGAGCCGTTGTGCGCGCACGCGCTGCGGCGGTTCATCCACGCCTACGGCACGGTCGCGGACCAGCCGATCGCGGTGTACGTGCGCGGGTACGCCCAGGTGCTGCTGCGCGGTGACGACCGGGCGGCGGCGCAGGCACTGGCGCGGGCGATGCTGGCGCAGCTGGCACTGTTCCACGCGCCGGACGAGCTGCGGATCGCGGTGGTGGCGGACGCGGAGCACCGGGAGCAGTGGGAGTGGGCGAAGTGGCTGCCGCACGCGCTGCACCCGGTGGACACCGACGCGCTGGGGCCGGTGCGGCTGGTGGCGGGGTCGGTCGCGGAGCTGGAGCAGGTAATGGGCGAGGAGTTCGCGGCGCGCGGGCCGTGGGAGCCGGAGGCGCAGCCGGGCCGGGACGAGCCGTTCACGGTGATCGTGCTGGACGGTGCACCGGCCGGTCCCGGCAGCCGGGCGGCGCTGGCGGGGTGGCGCAACGCGGTGCTGCTGGACCTGGGTGAGGCGCTGGAGTGGAAGCCACTGCGGCACCGGCTGCGGCTGCGGATCGAGGAGGGCCGGCTGGCGATGGTCGGCGCGGACCGCAACCACCGTGACGAGGTGACCGAGCTGGGGCGGCCCGACGCGTTGTCGTTGCCGGCGGCGCGGCGGCTGGCCGCGCTGATGGCGCCCTACCGGCTCGGTGACCAGTTGGAGGCCGGGGAGCCGTTGGCGGGTGATTTCGACCTGGCGTCGCTGCTGGGCATCCGGAACCTGCACCGGCACGACGTGGCGCAGAACTGGGCGCGGCGCGGGATCGCCGACCGGTTGCGGGTGCCGCTGGGCATCGCCGCGGACGGCACGCCGGTGGAGCTGGACATCAAGGAGTCGGCGCAGGGCGGCATGGGCCCGCACGGGATGCTGATCGGGGCCACCGGGTCGGGCAAGTCGGAGCTGCTGCGCACGCTGGTGCTGGCGTTGGCCCTGACGCACTCCTCGGAGGTGCTGAACTTCGTGCTGGTCGACTTCAAGGGCGGCGCGACGTTCCTGGGCCTGGACCGGCTGCCGCACACCTCGGCGGTGATCACCAACCTGGCCGACGAGGCGGCGCTGGTGGACCGGATGCGCGACGCGCTGCACGGCGAGCTGGTGCGCCGCCAGGAGCTGCTGCGGGCGGCGGGCAACTACAGTTCGCTGCTGGACTACGAGACCGCGCGGGCGGGCG
The DNA here is from genome assembly GCF_055561235.1 of Kitasatospora sp. NPDC022856. Classification (NCBI taxonomy): domain Bacteria; kingdom Bacillati; phylum Actinomycetota; class Actinomycetes; order Kitasatosporales; family Streptomycetaceae; genus Kitasatospora; species Kitasatospora sp. NPDC022856. The sequence goes on from NZ_JBVHHE010000030.1 coordinate 63,191, forward strand.
GGGCCGATCTGGAGCCGCTGCCGACGCTGTTCGTCGTGGTCGACGAGTTCAGTGAACTGCTGGCCGCGCACCGCGACTTCATGGATCTGTTCGTCATGATCGGCCGCCTGGGCCGCTCGCTGGGCGTGCACCTGCTGCTGGCCTCGCAGCGTCTGGACGAGGGCCGGATGCACGCGCTGGAGTCGCACCTGTCGTACCGGGTCGGACTGCGGACGTTCTCGGCGATGGAGAGCCGGGGCGTGCTGGGGGTACCGGACGCCTACCACCTGCCCTCCCAGCCCGGCAACGGTTTCCTGCGCAGCGACATCGCCACCCTGACCCGGTTCAAGGCCGCGTACGTCTCCGGCCCCTACCGGGCGCCGCGCCCCGCGGCCGCGCGCCAGCAGGCCGCGGCCGGGCAGGTCGCCGTCTACGGCACCGGGTACGTGGCGCCGCGTCAGCCCGTCGCGGTGCCGGAGGAGCCGCAGGTGGAGGAGGCGCAGGACGGTGGTACCTTGCTCGCCATCGCGGCCGACAAGCTGCTGGACGCGGGACCGCCGGCGCACCAGGTGTGGCTGCCGCCGCTGGGGGTGCCGCCCACCCTGGACGAGCTGCTGCCGCCGCTGGCGCCGCACCCGGAGTACGGGCTGACCACCGAGGGCGGTACGGGCCGCGGCACCCTGAGCGTTCCGGTCGGCGTCGTCGACCGGCCCTTCCACCAGGTGCGCGACCTGCTCACCGCCGACCTCTCGGGGGCCGACGGCCACGTGGGGATCGCGGGTGGTCCGCAGAGCGGCAAGTCCACCCTGCTGCGGGCCCTGATGACGGCGCTCGCCCTCACCCACACCCCGCGCGAAGTGCAGTTCTACTGCCTGGACTTCGGCGGCGGCACGCTCTCCGCGCTGCGCGGTCTGCCGCACGTGGGCGGGGTCACCGGTCGGCACGACCCCGAGCGGGTGGTGCGCACGGTCGCGGAGGTCAACGCGATCCTCGCGCGGCGCGAGCTGCGCTTCGCCGAGCTCGGCATCGACTCGGTGGCGGCCTTCCGCCGGATGCTGGCGGCAGGCCAGCTGCCGCAAGAGGCGCACGGCGACGTCTTCCTGGTGATCGACGGCTGGAACACCGTGCGCCAGGAGTTCCCCGACCTCGCGCCGGCGCTGACCCTGATCGCCCAGCGCGGCCTGAACTACGGCATTCACCTGATCGTGGGCACCACCCGCTGGGGCGAGGTCACCGGCGCGCTGCGCGACCTGCTGGGCACCCGGTTCGAGCTGCGGCTCGGTGATCCCGTCGACTCCGCGATCGGCATGCGGGTCGCCGCGACGGTCCCCAAGCTCCCCGGCCGGGGTCTGACCGCCGAGGAACTGCACTTCCTCACCGCGCTGCCCCGGATGGACGGCACCGGCAGCACCGACGACCTCGGCGACGGGGTGGCGGACCTGGTCGACGCCGTGGCGGAGCACTGGACGGGGGCGCGCGCGCCCGAGGTCCGGATGCTGCCGCTGCAGCTGCCCGCCGCCGCGCTGCCCGCCCCCGAGGGCCGACTGCGCGTCCCGCTGGGGCTCCAGGACGTCTCGATGGACACGCTGTGGCACGACTTCGAGGAGACGCCGCACCTGGTGGTGGTCGGTGACAGCGAGTCGGGCAAGACGAACCTCCTGAAACTGGTGGCGGCCGGCATCACCGGCGCCTACCGCCCCGACCAGGCGCGGATCATGCTGGTCGACTACCGCCGGGTGCTGCAGGGCGCGGTACCGCAGGAGTACCGGCTCGGGCACGCGGTCGCCGTGGACGCGCTGCGTCAGATCGTCGACGGCGCGGCGCGGGCGATGGCCAACCGGCTGCCCGGCGTGGACATCCCGCCGGAACGGCTGCGGCTGCGGGACTGGTGGGAGGGCCCGGAGCTGTTCATCCTGGTCGACGACTACGAGCTGGTCGCCGGCTCCCCCGGCGGGATGTCCGCCCACCCGTTCGCACCGCTGCTGGACTACCTGGCGCAGGGTGTCGAGCTGGGCCTGCACCTGATCGTGGCGCGCAGCGCCAACGGCATCGGACGGGCCTCCTCGGACCAGCTCCTGCGCAAGCTGGAGGAGGTCAACACCCCGGTGGTGCTGCTGTCCTGCCCGCCGAGCGAGGGCTTCCTGTTCGGCAACACCAAGCCCCGCGCCCTCCCGCCCGGGCGGGCCCTGCACATCACCCGGCGCCGCACGGTGCAGGTGCAGACCGCCGCCGTCGACGAGGACGCAGGGGCGCAGCAGTGAGCGCCGCGCCGGTGCGGCGCTGGCTGACCCGTCACCGCGACGCCCCGGCCCCCGCGGTGCTGCACGAGGCGGGCCCGCACTTCGTCATCGCACCCGGCGCGGCGCACGGGGCCGCGCACGGGGCCGCGGCGGCGCCAGCGCTGCCCGCCGAACTCGCCGCCGCGCTCGCCGCACTGCCGTCCGTGGTCGGGACCGTGACGGTGCTGGCGGCGGCCGCCGACGCGCAGCCCGTCCTGCTCGCGAGCCTGGCGGAGCTGGCGCGCACCGCGGCCGTCCGGCGGGCCGGGATCCTGGTCCTGGCGGCCTCCGGCCTGGCCACCGCCCAGCCGGACGGCAGACGGCCCGCCCAGCGGATCGCCGAACTGGCCGCCACCGGCATCGTCGCCCCGGACGGCGTCGTCACCCTGCGGCCCGACGGGACCCTGCTGGCCGACGGGACCGGGCCGGGATCGCCGGCTTCCTGGTGGCTGTTCACTCCGGCCGGGCCGGCCCGCCGGCTCGGGCCGGTGTGGCCGCTGCCGGAGACGGCGGACGTGACGGCCGCCCGGGCGTGGGCGGCGGACCCGGCGGAGCCTCGGACACCGCGGCCCGGGAGCGCCGGGCCGGCCCCTCGGGCGGCGTCCGCCCCCGCCGTACCGGTAGCCGGCACACCCGTACCGGCCGCGACGGCCCCTCAGGCACCTCCGCCTGCCCCGGCGCCGATGGCGGGCGACGAGCGCGACCCGCTCGGCGGGGGCCCGCTGGTGACCGAGCTGCCGGGCGGCTACTGGCTCCACGGCGAGTCCGCCCCCGATGTCCGTTCCGGCCCGTTGGACCTCGCCACGGCGGCGCCGGGCACCCTGGTCCTGGTCGTCGGCCACCCCGGCGCGCCCCTGCCCGCGGCCGCCGGGGTCGCCGAACGGCTGGCCCGGATCCGGCCCGCTCCGGCCGAGCTGCTGGTGAGCGCGCCCTGGGCGGCCACCGCGGCGCTGGTCGCGCTGACCGCCGCCCTCGCGGCCGAGCTGGGCCGCGACGTCCGGGCCGCCGTCGGCCTGCCGATGCGCACCGCGGACGGCTGCTCCGCCCGCGTCCTGGCCACCGACGGCACGCCCGGCTGGGAGCCGTGGCTGACCGAGCTGACCGCCTCACCCGGGCGGGGCCGCGTGGTCGCCTCCGCCTGGCGCCCCCTGCCCGACGGCACCCCGCCCGACGGCCCCGCGCTCTACCGCGCGCCGGTGGCGGGCTGGCGCCTGGAGGCGGTGCCGGCCGGCCTGTGGCTGCGCCCCGACGAGCCACCGCAGGACCACGGCCCGCGGCTGCTCGACCCCGGGCCGGACCGCCCCCTGCTCATCGTCGGCTCGGCCGACCGGACGGTGCCGGCGGAGGTGCTCGCTGTCGTGGACGGCCTGCTGACGGCCCTCACCGTCCCGGCGCGGCGGTACCGGGACTGCTCCTGAACGGCCCCACCCGCGCGCCCGCCCCCTTGACCGCACCCGCGACCGAAGCCGCCCCCGATGCCGGCCTCCCGGCTCCGCCGATGCCGACCGCCACGTCCACCGGCCCCTCCCCCGCACCCGGCCCCGCCGGGCAGGACCCGGACGGCACGGACGCCCCCGGCCCGGAGGCCGGACCGGCGCTCGTGCCCGCGGAGACGGGCCCGGAGTCCACCGGCTCCCCCGGGCCGGACACCGAACCCACCGTCATCCTGCCCACCACCACCGACTACGCCGCCGAGCCCACGACCGCACCGGGCGGCGCGGGCGACAGCGACGGCGATGACACGGCCGAGGTCCCCGCCGTGCCCCGGCTCATCGCGCCGGACGGCGCCTTCAGCTCGGGGCGGCCGTCCACCGCCGCCGAACGGGCCGCCTTCCGGGCCCTGCTCGGCCCGCACTTCCACCGCTACGCCAGCCAGGCCGAGCAGGTCGCCCTACGGCTGCCGGCGCTGCGTTCACAGCCCCGCGACGACCTGAAGGACGACCTCGCGGCCGTGTACCTGCACCACGCCGACACCGGGATCCCCGCGTCCCGCGCCGAGTTGGTGGCCGCGGCGCGCCGGCCCGGCGGACCGGGACCGCTGGAGCTGTACCTGGCGTGCCTGGGTTCCGGGCTGCGCCGGCTGCCCAACCACCGGGGCGCCGTGCTGCTGGGCTCGGACGCGGGCGAGGAGGTGCTGCGCCACTACGTGCGGGGGGCGCTGCTGACGGAGCCCGCTCCGGTCGTCGGGACTCCGGAGGCCGACCTCGCCCCGGGGACGTCGACGGAGTTCCTCGTCTGGTCGGCCACCGGCCGCCGGACGTCCGTGATCGCCGACGACGGCGACCCGGAGGTGGTCTTCCCGCCCGGCTCGCGCTTCCGTGTCCTGGACGTCCTGCCCGGCGGCGAGGACCGCCCGGTCCGGGTGCTGCTGCGCGAGGCGGCCCCCGGCCCTGCCGCGACCGGCCCCGCCGCGGACGCGGCGGCCGAGGAGCACGACGCGCAGGCCCGGACCCGGCTGCTGGCGTGGCAGGACCGCCGCGATCTGCTGCCGCCCGCGCGGCTGCGCCCGCCGGCCCGCCCGGAGCGGCTCCGCCTGACGCCGGGAGTCGCCGCCGGGTGAGCCGCGCGGGGCGGCAGTCGCGTCCGCGAGACGGTTCGGCATGCCCCCGTCCTCGCGCATCGCGCGCGTGGAGGGGGCGGCCCTCACTCCTTCGGAGCCTCCGGCTCCTCGACGAAGTCGACGCGCTTGAACTGCTTGTTCATCGACTTGACCAGGAACCAGGTGGCCACGCCGAGGGCGGCGAAGACGACGAAGCCCAGCAGTCCGGGGGTCACCTTGGTCTCGTCGAGGGCGAGCTCGGCGGCGAGGTGGGTGAGGTTCACGGGGGCACTCATATCTCTATGGTGGCCCGGCTCACGGGGAGCCGGGCCATCGGGGGGTGGTTCAGTCGCGCGTGTCGGTGGCCTCGGCGGCCAGGGTGGGGGTGCGCAGGCCGGCGAACAGGTCGTCCTCCGGCAGGTCGACGTCGATCAGGGTCCGGGCCAGCTCGTAGTCCTCGGTCGGCCAGACCTCGCGCTGGACCTCCAGCGGGACGCGGAACCACGGTCCGTCCGGGTCGATCTGGGTGGCGTGCGCGATCAGCGCGCGGTCCCTGGTCTCGAACCAGTCGTCGCAGCGGACCCGGGTGGTGATCTCGCGCTCCTTGCGGCCGCTCTTCTCCCAGCCCTCGATCCACTCGCCGTACGGCGACTCGTGGCCGTGCTCGGTGAGGTACGCGTGCAGCTCGCGGATCCGGCCCATCGGGAAGCCGTGGTTGTAGTAGACCTTCAGCGGCTGCCAGGGCTCACCGGACTCCGGGTAGGCGTCCGGGTCACCGGCGGCGTCGAAGGCCAGCATGGTGATCTTGTGGGTCATGATGTGGTCCGGGTGCGGGTAGCCGCCGTTCTCGTCGTAGGTCGTGATGACCTGCGGCTTGAACTCGCGGATCAGCCGGACCAGCGGCTCGGCCGCCTCCGCGACGTCCTTCAGGGCGAAGCACCCCTCGGGCAGCGGGGGCAGCGGGTCGCCCTCGGGCAGGCCCGAGTCGACGAAGCCCAGCCAGGCCTGCCGGACCCCGAGGATCCGGCGCGCCTCGTCCATCTCCTTGCGCCGGACCTCGTGGATGTTCTCCTCGATCTCCGGCTTGCCCTGCAGCTTCGGATTGAGGACCGACCCGCGTTCCCCCCCGGTGCAGGTGGCCACCAGCACATCCACCCCCTGGTCGACGTACATGGCCATGGTGGCAGCGCCCTTGCTGGACTCGTCGTCCGGGTGGGCGTGCACCGCCATCAGTCGCAACTGCTCAGTCAACGCGTGCGTTCCTTCCACAATGTCTGGGCCTTCCGCGAAGTCCGGTCTGCCCACCGTCCGAGCCGCTCGGTTCGGGCCGCGTCACCGCGGGCCCGCCGCCGGGAGCGCCGCGGCAGGACCTCACCACGCCGCCGGCACGACGCCGACACGGCCGAGCAGCGCCCCCGCCGGACCGGCCGCGGGCGTGCCCCTCCTATAGTGACGGACTGGAGGAGCGTCGCATTCCCCCGGCACCACCGCGGGGGGGACCTCCCGGAGAGGACTGAGCCCGATGAGCGCAGGCACCACCACCCCGCAGCTGCCCGAGGGGCGCTACGGCCGGCGCGGCGACCGCGAGTCCGACCGTCGCCTCAAGGTGGCGGGTGCGGTCTGCGGCGTGCTGGGGCTGGGCCTGGTGGCCTGGCTGGGCGGCTCGTACCTGATCCGCGAGACCACCATCAACGGCAGCGTCCCCTCCTTCCAGGCCGTCTCGGACACCGAGGTGCAGCTGCACCTGGCGGTGCGCAAGAGCGACGGCACGGCGGGCAGCTGCACCGTCCGCTCGCAGGGCGAGAACGGCGCGGTGGTCGGGGTGGCCGACTTCCCCGTGCCGGCCGGCGGCGGCGACTACGACGCCGTGGTCAGCCTGCGGACCACCGCCCGCGGCACCACCGCCGAGCTGCTGGGATGCACGCCGGCGAAGTAGCGGCCGTCGATCGCGACCCGCCCGGGCGCATATTCGATCGGAAGAGCGGGAATCCGTCAGGATGTCCCGCACACCGGTCCTGTACATCTCGGCGCAATGCTGTCGTCAATGACGCGCCGACGACTCTCCCGCTTGTCGGCCGGAGTTGTTAGGCTCGTGGTTTCGCCCCTTCCGCACCGAGAGGTACGGGAGCGGGCGTTGCTTTGTAGTTACGACCGATATCTCCACCGCCACCCTGCTGACGACTCACACCCTCAGCACAGCCCCAGCACCTACGAGGAGCACCCGTGACCCAGACCAGCGAGAACGTGACCTGGCTCACTCAGTCCGGCTACGACCAGCTCAAGGCCGAGCTGGAGCATCTGAGCGGCCCCTGGCGCATCGAGATCGCCCAGAAGATCGAGGCGGCGCGCGAGGAGGGTGACCTCAAGGAGAACGCCGGTTACCACGCGGCCAAGGAGGAGCAGGGCAAGTACGAGCTGCGGATCCGCCAGCTCACCCAGCTCCTGGAGCGCGCCAAGGTCGGCGAGGCCCCCGCGGACTCCGGCGTGGTGGCCCCCGGCATGGTCGTCACGGTCGCCTTCGACGGCGACGAGGACGACACCATGACCTTCCTGCTCGGCTCGCGCGAGATGGCCGGCAGCGACGACCTCGACGTGTACTCCCCGCAGTCGCCGCTGGGCCGCGCCATCGACGGCAAGAAGGTCGGCGACGAGGCGACGTACGAGCTGCCGAACGGCAAGGCCGCCTCGGTCACCGTCACCGACGCCAAGCCGCACAACGGCTGATCCCCCGCACCTGACGCCGAGGGCGGCCGTGGACGAGGTCCACGGCCGCCCTCGCGGCGTCCCGGCGGCCGGGCTCAGCCCGAGGCCGAGCGGTACTTGCGCACCGACAGCCAGGAGAAGACGGCGGTGATCAGCACCGACCAGAGCACCGACATCAGCTCCGCGTGCTGCATCGGCCAGGCGCTGTCCACCGGCCCGACCTGGTTGCCGAAGAGGTTGCGGCAGGCCTGCACGGTGGCGCTGAACGGGTTCCAGTAGGCGATCCCCTGCAACCAGCCCGGCATCGAGCTGATCGGCACGAAGGCGTTGGAGATGAAGGTCAGCGGGAAGAGCCAGATCAGCCCGGCCGAGGTGGCCGCCTCGGGACTGCGGACCGAGAGGCCGATCAGCGCGCCGATCCAGGAGAACGCGTAGCCGAGCAGGAGCAGCAGCCCGAACGCGGCGAGCGCCTTCGGCACCCCCTCGTGGATCCGCCAGCCGACCAGCAGCGCCACCACCGCCAGCACCACCAGGGTGAAGGCGGTCTGGCAGAGGTCGGCCAGGGTCCGGCCGACCAGCACCGCCGAGCGGGCCATCGGCAGCGAGCGGAAGCGGTCGACCAGCCCCTTGGTCATGTCCTCCGCGATGCCGGCGGAGGCACCGGCCGTCGCGAAGGTGACCGTCTGGGCGAAGATGCCGGCCATCAGGAACTGGATGTACGAGTCGGAGCTGGCCTGCGTCCCGGGGATCTGGATCGCCCCGCCCATGACGTAGGAGAACAGCAGCACGAACATCACGGGCTGCATCAGTCCGAAGACCACGATCTCGGGGATCCGGGTCATCCGGCGCAGGTTGCGCCGGGCGACCACCCAGGAGTCGTGCAGGGTGGCCGCCGCGCCCCGGCGCTGCTTGGGTACCGCCCCGCCGATGGCGTGCTCGGTGGCAGTGGTCATCTCACCGTTCCTTTCCGGCGGGGACGGCCTGCTGGTCCGGGTCCTGGCCGTCCCCGCCCGCCCGGCCCCCGCCGTGCCCGCCGTGCCCCTTGCCCCGGCCCCTGCCGGCGGCGCCGCCCTCCTCGTCCTCGGCCGCCGTGACGTGGCCGGTGAGCGAGAGGAAGACGTCGTCCAGGGTCGGGCGGCGCAGGCCGATGTCGTCGATCTCGATGGAGCGGGCGTCCAGCTCGCGGATGGCGTCGGCGAGCACTCGCGCGCCGCCACTGACCGGCACGGTGATCCGGCGGGTGTTCTTCTCCACCGCCGGATCGCCCTTGGCGTACTCGGACAGCGCCTCGACGGCCTCGGCGACGAGGTCGGCGCGGTGCACCACGACCTCGATCCGCTCGCCGCCGATCTGCGCCTTGAGCTGGTCGGCGGTGCCGCGGGCGATCACCCGGCCGTGGTCGACCACGGCGATGTCGTGGGCGAGGCGGTCCGCCTCCTCCAGGTACTGGGTGGTGAGCAGCAGGGTGGTGCCCTGCTCGACCAGGGTCTCGATGACCTCCCAGAGGGCGAGCCGGTTGCGCGGGTCGAGTCCGGTGGTCGGCTCGTCCAGGAACATCACCGGCGGCCGGACGACCAGTGCGGCGGCCAGGTCGAGCCGGCGCCGCATGCCGCCGGAGTAGGTCTTGGCGGTACGGTCCCTGGCCTCGGAGAGGTTGAACCACTCCAGCAGCTCCAGCGCCCGGGCCTTCGCCGCCCGGCCGGTCATCTGGTACAGCTCGCCGACCATCTGCAGGTTCTCGAACCCGGTGAGGTACTCGTCGACGGCGGCGTACTGGCCGGAGAGGCCGATCAGGCTGCGCACCTGGTTGGGGTGTTTCAGGACGTCGACCCCGGCGACCACCGCACGGCCGGAATCGGGCCGGAGCAGGGTGGTGAGGACGCGCACGGTGGTGGTCTTGCCGGCTCCGTTCGGGCCGAGCAGCCCCAGCACCGTGCCCTCGGGGACGTCGAGGCTGACGCCGTCCAGGGCTCGTACGTCACCGAAGGTCTTCACCAGGTTCTCGGCTTGGATGGCTGGCGCCATGGCCTGCCTCATCTCCTCGGACGATAGGGGCGCTGTCGCTTGGGCGAATTCCAGTGGTCTGTCCCACTCTGCCCCGAATGCGGGCGGGCGGGCGACTCGGTCCTCGCCGGGCGGACGACTCGGCCGTCGCGCCGAGGGGCCCCGGAAGCACCCGGCGCCGGGCGCGCTCGCTCAGTGCGAGACGACGTACCCGGCTTCGCGCAGCTCCCCGAGCACCGCCGCGCAGTGCTCGGGCCCCTTGGTCTCCAGATGGAGGTCCACCTCGACCTCCGTCAGCCCGAGCTGCGGGTCGATCCGCACGTGCGCCACGTCCAGCACGTTCGCGTCCACCCGGGTGAGCACCCCGAGCAGGTCCGCCAGCGCGCCCGGCCGGTCCGCCAGCCGCACCCGCAGGGACAGGTAGCGCCCGGCCGCCGCCAGGCCGTGCCGCAGCACCCGCTGCATCAGCTGCGGGTCGATGTTGCCGCCCGAGAGCACCGCCACCACCGGGCCCTCGAAGGACTCCGGCTGCTCCAGCAGGGCCGCCACCGGGCTCGCCCCGGCCGGCTCCACCACCAGCTTCAGCCGCTCCAGGCCGAGCAGCAGGGCCCGCGAGAGGGAGTCCTCGGAGACCGTCCGCACACCGTCCGCCAGGGCGTTGATCACCTCGAACGGGATGTCCCCGGGCCGGCCGACCATGATCCCGTCCGCCATGGTGGCGTAGCGCTCCAGCGTCACCGGCCTACCCGCCGCCAGCGAGGGTGGGTACGCGGCCGCGGCGGCCGCCTGCACCCCGATCACCCGCACGTCCGGGCGGATCGGCTTCACCGCCGCCGCGATCCCGGCCAGCAGCCCGCCGCCGCCCACCCCGACCAGGATGGTGCGCACCTCCGGGCACTGCTCCAGGATCTCCAGGCCGACGGTGGCCTGGCCGGTGACCACGTCCCAGTGGTCGAAGGGGTGGATGAAGACCGCGCCGGTCGCCTCCGAGTAGCGCTGCGCGGCCCGCAGCGCCTCGTCCACCGTGGCACCGGACAACCGGACCTCGGCGCCGTACTCGCGGGTCGCCGCGACCTTGGGCAGCGGCGCGGCCACCGGCATGAAGACCGTCGAGCGGACCCCGAGCAGCGCGGCCGCCAGCGCCACGCCCTGGGCGTGGTTCCCGGCGCTCGCCGCGACCACCCCGCCGGCCCGCTGCACCGGCGAGAGCCCCGCGATCCGCACGTACGCCCCGCGCAGCTTGAACGAACCGGTGCGCTGGAGGTTCTCGCACTTCAGGTGGACCGGCGCGCCGATCAGCGCGGACAGGTGCCGGCTGCCCTCCATCGGTGTCACCCGGGCGACCCCGGCGAGCATCTTCTGGGCGCCGCGGACATCGTCGATGGTGATCGGCCAGCTGTGCATGGCGCCAGCCTACGGCGGGCGGGAGTGCCAACCCGGGATGTCGGCACTGTTCCCGGGCCCGCCCGGCCCGCGTACGCTGCTGGTCCTGAGCCTCCCTCACCGCACGACGATCGTGAGCCGCGATGACGACGACCTCGCCCCAGGCCACCGACCGCACCGACCCCCTGCACGCCCAACTCCAGTACCAGCTGGCGGTGTTCGCCCGGCGCATGGAACAGGTCCGCAGCTCCGACGGGGTGGGCGTACTGGACCGGGCCGCCTATCTGCTGCTCGACCGGCTGGAGCGGCACGGACCCGCCAACGTCAAGGCCCTGGCCGACGCCCTGGGCGTCGACTCCTCCACCGTCACCCGGCAGGTCGCCCCGCTGGTCGCGGCCGGGCTGGTCGGCCGGGTCCAGGACCCGGCCGACCGCCGTGCCGTACGGCTCGCACTCTCCCCGATCGGTGCCCGTCGGCTGGCCGAAGTCCGTGCCGGGCGGGCCGAGTTGGCCCGCCGGCTGGTGGCCGACTGGCCGCCCGAGGAACAGCGCGCGTTCTGCGCCCTGCTGGCCCGCTTCAACCACTCCATGGAGTCGTACACGGCGGGCCGGCAGGGCGGCTAGGCACCGTCAGCCGAGGGCCTGCTGGAGGTCGGCCAGCAGGTCGTCGATCGACTCGATGCCGACCGAGACGCGCACCAGGTCGGCGGGCACCTCCAGGGCCGAACCGGCCACCGAGGCGTGGGTCATCCGGCCCGGGTGCTCGATCAGCGACTCGACGCCGCCCAGCGACTCGCCGAGGGTGAAGAGCTGCGTGCGGTTGCAGACCTCGACCGCCGCCTCCTCGCCGCCGTTGACGCGGAACGAGACCATGCCGCCGAACGCCTTCATCTGCTTGGCGGCGATGTCGTGGCCGGGGTGCTCGGGCAGGCCCGGGTAGAGCACCTGGCTCACCTTGGGGTGGCCCGCCAGCAGCTCGGCGACCTTCTCCGCGTTCGAGCTGTGCCGGTCCATCCGGACGCCGAGCGTCTTGATGCCGCGCAGCACCAGCCAGGCGTCGAACGGGCCGGAGACGGCGCCCATCGCGTTCTGGTGGTAGGCGACCTCCTCGCCGAGGCCCGCCTCGGCCAGCACCAGCGCACCGCCCACGACGTCCGAGTGGCCGCCCATGTACTTGGTGGTGGAGTGCACGACGGCGTCCGCGCCGAGCGCGATCGGCTGCTGCAGGTACGGGCTGGCGAAGGTGTTGTCGACCACCAGCAGCGCGCCGGCGCCGTGCGCGACCTCGGCCAGCGCGGTCAGGTCGGTGATGCCCAGCAGCGGGTTGGACGGGGTCTCCACCCAGACCGCGCGGGTGTTGGGGCGCAGCGCCTCGCGGACGGTCGCCAGGTCCTGGAAGTTCGCGACGGAGAACTCGACGCCCCAGCGGGTCAGGACCTTGGCGAAGAGCCGGAAGGTGCCGCCGTAGGCGTCGTTGGGGATCACGATGTGGTCGCCCGGCTTGAGGATGGTGCGCAGCAGGGTGTCCTCGGCGGCCAGGCCGGAGGCGAAGGCCAGGCCGCGGGAGCCGCCCTCCAGTGCCGCGAGGCACTCCTCCAGCGCGGTCCGGGTCGGGTTGGCGCTACGGCTGTACTCGTAGCCGCCCCGGAGGCCGCCCACCCCGTCCTGCTTGTAGGTGGACACCTGGTAGATCGGCGTGACGACGGCCCCGGTCTGGGGGTCTGCTTCCTGACCCGCGTGGATGGCGAGGGTCTCGAAGCCCTGGGGAAGCTGGTGCTCGGTCATGACAACGAGCGTAGTGGGCGAATGCCGGGCCGCCTCCCGGAAGGGGTGCCGCCGTCCGGAAAGCGCCGGGGCTGCCCGGAATCCGGCGGCGGCCGTGAGCGTTGAAAGCTGCACAACGGTTCCCGACCCAGCTGGAGCAGGCCGTGCTGTTCAACCGCGACAAGACCTCGCTCGTCCCCGCCGACCAGGCACTGCCCGGCCGGGACACGCCGGGCTTCACCCTGCGCGAGCCGCACACCGTGCTCGGCAACCCGCTCACCGGCCCGTACCCGGCCGGGCTGGAGGTGGCCGACTTCGGGCTGGGCTGCTTCTGGGGCGCCGAGCGCACGTTCTGGCGGCTGCCCGGCGTCTGGACGACCCTGGTCGGCTACCAGGGCGGGCACACCCCCAACCCCACGTACGAGGAGGTGTGCAGCGGCCGGACGGGGCACACCGAGGCGGTCCGGGTGGTCTTCGACCCGGCGGTCGTCTCGTACGAGCGGCTGCTGAAGACCTTCTGGGAGGCGCACGACCCGACCCAGGGCAACCGGCAGGGCAATGACGTCGGCACCCAGTACCGGTCCGCCGTCTACACCCACTCCCCGGCCCAGGCCGCGACGGTGGCCGCCAGCCGCGAGGCGTTCCAGCCGGCGCTGACGGCGATCGGCCTGGGGCCGATCACCACCGAGATCGCCCCGGCGGGCCCGTTCTACCCGGCCGAGCCGTACCACCAGCAGTACCTGTCCGACGCCAAGAACCCGAACGGCTACTGCGGCCTCGGCGGCACCGGCGCCAGCTGCCCGATCGGCGTGGCCCGCACCGGCGACTGACCCGCCCGGCGCCGGGCCTCAGGCCCGGCGGACTTCGTGCTGGAAGCAGCCGAACTCCACGGCGCGGACGTGCACCACGGCCACCTCGGGGTCGGCGAGCAGCTCCGCGGCGGCCGCCTCGGCGGTGTCGGGGGTGACGGGCACCCCGCCCAGGATGTGGCCGTGCCGGTCGTAGGCCCGCAGCAACCGCGCGCCCAGGTGGTACCCGGCCGGCCAGGCCGGGCCCGCTCCGGCGCAGGCGTGGTCGTGCAGGAAGACCGGGCCGACCTCGTCGTACGGGCCCGGGTCGGCGCCGGTCTCGGCGGCCCAGCGGCGCAGCGGCGCGTAGCCGACCAGCGCGATCCGGTCGCCGGGCAGCGCCCGGGTGAGGCAGCAGCGCAGCGGGGCACCGCCGGTCCGGTCCACCGACCGGACCGGCGGGCGCCCCGCGTCGTCGCGTTCCAGCAGGGCGAGGTGGACGGCCGGCTCGATCGGGCGGACGGCCGGGGCGGGTGCGGTGGGATCGCTCATGCCGCCCAGCCTGCCGCCCGGACCGCCCGGTGTCCGGCGGGTTTCGGCCGTCGCGTTCGACGGCCCCGGACCGCCCCGCGGCGCCCGCGGCGGCCCGCCCGGGGCCTCAGAGCGCGCTGCCGGCCTTCCAGGCGGCCCAGCCCAGGTTCCAGCCGTTCAGGCCGTTGGAGGGCTCGACGGTCTTGTCGCCGGAGTTCACGACCTCGACGACGTCGCCGATCATCGAGCTCTTGTAGAACTTGTAGCCGTCCAGGCCCTGGTCCTGGCCGCCCTTGGCGTCCTTCAGGCCGACGCAGCCGTGGCTGGTGTTCTGGCTGCCGAAGATCGACGCCGGGGACCAGTAGTTGCCGTGGATGAAGGTGCCGGAGGTGGTCAGGCGCTGGGCGTGCGGCACGTCGGCGATGTCGTACTCGCTGCCGAGGCCGACGGTCTGCGAGTTCATCCGGGTCTGCTGGTACTGCTCCGAGATGACCATCTTGCCGCTCCAGGTGCGGTACTCCGGCGAGCCGCCGGAGATCGGGTAGACGGCGCTGACCTGGCCGTCGGTGGTGACGGTGAGCTTCTTGGCGGCGAGGTCGGCGACGCTGGTCTGCGCGCGGCCGATGGTGAAGCGGACGTCCTTGGACTGGGTGCCGTAGACGCCCTTGGCGGCCTGGACGTCCTTGAGCCGGAGCTGCACGGTGACCTTGGTGCCCTTGGCCCAGTACTCCTGCGGCCGGAAGTCCAGGCGGGTGCTGGAGAACCAGTGCCCGACGATCTCGACGCCGGGCTCGGCTGTCACGGTGATCGCCTGCTGGACGGCCTTGCGGTCGGTCACCGGCTTGCTGAAGTTGATCGAGACCGGCATGCCGACGCCGACGACCGAGCCGTCCTCGGGGGTGAAGTAGCCGACGAAGGTGTTGGCCGGGGTGGCCGTGGTGAAGACGGCGTTGGCGTCCGCCTCCAGCTTGTCCTTGTCGGTGGCCGAGGCGGTGACGGTGTACTTGGTCCCGCTGGCGGGCGCGGCGGCGGACGTCCAGCCGGTGCCGTCCGAGGAGAGCTCCCCGGCCAGCGCCTTGCCGGTCGAGTCGGTGACCTTGACCGAGCCGAGGGTGCCGCCCGTGACGGTGACCCGGACCGGCTCGCTGAAGCTGGCGGCGGTGGAGCCGTCGGCGGGGGTGACGGTGATGACGGCCACGGAGGTCTTCGGCGCGCTGCTCGCGCTCGCGGGGCCGCTGCCCGTGGCGCCGCCGCCCGAGGATCCGCTGCCCGGGCCGGCGGCGCTCCCGCCGTCGCCCTTGCTGTCGTTGCACGCCGCCAGCAGCAGGACCGGCGCGCCGATCAGACCCGCCAGCACACCGCGCCGGCTCCAGTTCCCGCCGGCCGCCCGACCCTGCCCGTCCCGTGCCGTCACGTCGCCTTCTCCCTGCTGATCATCCCGGGCATTACGGATAGAGAAACGCAATCCGCCCTTTCACGGTTCCATCACCGACGAGTGGCGATCGTATGAGACTACTCAACTTCCTGCCAAATATGGACAAAATGCCCGGTCTGCGAAAGCAGACCGGGCACTCGCGGGCCGTGACGAAAGTCGGTGAGGACTACTCGGCGGGCTCGTCCACCGTGTACTCGTCCCAGCCCTCCCCCTCGGCGTCGAACTCGGTCTGCGCGGACTCCCAGGTCGCCGAGGCGAGCTCGACGCCCGGGACGTCGCCGAGCAGGGCGACCGGGTCGATGAAGTGCGCGAGCGAACCCGACGGGTCCACCTCGATGGCCTCGACGGACTGGGCGCGCTCCTCGTCGTCGAGGTACTCGTCGTCCGCCACCTGCTGGAGGGCCGCCGCCTTGAGCGCCCCCTCGTCGGTGATCTCGGCGATGAGCTCGATGCTGAGCCGGACGTAGCGCGGTTCGTCCTGGCCGGTCGTGTCAGTGCTGGTCATGCGTGCGAGCGTACGGGAAACCGCTCCGGCCCGAAGGCACGCCGGGTCCGAGGGGCGGGGGGCGGCGGTTCCCGGCCGGGGCGCCCGCGGGCACGGCGGCGAGCGGCCCACGGGACGGGCGGACGCACGGGAAGGGCCGGCCCCTCCGAGGAGGGACCGGCCCTGCCGTCTCCGCCGGGGCTCCCCCACCCGGGAGCCGCGGAGACGCGCCGAAACGGCGCGGTGACGACCGCGGGAGCCGCCGCACCCTGATGACCGGCCGGAGCCGGACAGGGGCGGGACGACGACGCCCCCCGCGGTGGGCCCCTCCACGCCCGCAACCGGGCACGAAGGGCAGGACACGGCCGGCCGGGTCAGGGCCGTCCGACGTGTCCGGAGACGACCACGACCACCGGGGAGCCGCTCCCGGACGGTTGTCGTCGCCTCGTTCGGCGTCTTGCCGTTGACCTCAACGATGCCCGACGCGTGTTAAGCGCGTGCTGCGCGCAGGTGACGCCGGTGTACCACTTCGCCCCCGGACGAGCCCTCAGCCGCTTGGGCGGGCGGCCTCGATGAGTCGCCGTCAGTGCGAGCTGCGGGCGGCCAGGAAGCCCAGCAGGTCCTGGCGGGTGACGATGCCCTGCGGCTTGCCCTCCACCAGCACCACGGCCGCGTCGGCCTTCTCCAGCACCGTCATCAGGTTGGTGACGGTCTCGCCCGAACCGACCACGGGCAGCGGCTTGGACATCACCTTGTCCAGTGTGTCGTCCAGCTGGATCTCGTTCGCGAAGACGCCCTCCAGGAGCAGCTTCTCGGCGACCGAGCCGATCACCTCACCGGCCATGATGTCGGGGTGGCCGGCCCCCGGGGAGACCACCGGCATCTGCGAGACGCCGTACTCGCGCAGCACCCGGACCGCCTCGGCGACGGTCTCGTTGGGGTGCATGTGGACGAACTGCGGGATGCCCTCGTGCTCGATGGCGTCCTTGCGGGCCAGCACCTCGGCGATGTGCGCCTCGTCGGTGGCCGAGGGCAGGAAGCCGTAGTCGGCCATCCAGTCGTCGTTGAAGATCTTCGACAGGTAGCCGCGGCCGCCGTCCGGCAGCAGCACCACCACGACGTCGTCCGGGCCCAGCCGCTCGGCCACCTCCAGCGCGGCCACCACGGCCATCCCGCAGGAGCCGCCGACCAGCAGGCCCTCCTCCTTGGCCAGCCGGCGGGTCATCTGGAACGAGTCCTTGTCGGACACGGCGACGATCTCGTCCGCGACGCCACGGTCGTAGGCGGTCGGCCAGAAGTCCTCACCGACCCCCTCGACCAGGTACGGCCGGCCGGTGCCGCCCGAGTAGACCGAACCCTCCGGGTCGGCGCCGACGACCTTGACCTTGCCGCCGGAGACCTCCTTCAGGTAGTTGCCGGTGCCGGAGATGGTGCCGCCGGTGCCGACGCCGGCCACGAAGTGGGTGATCCGCCCCTCGGTCTGCTCCCACAGCTCCGGACCGGTGGAGTGGTAGTGCGAGGCCGGGTTGTCCGGGTTGGAGTACTGGTCCGGCTTCCAGGCGTTCGGCGTCTCACGGACCAGCCGGTCCGAGACGTTGTAGTAGGAGTCCGGGTGCTCCGGGGCGACGGCGGTCGGACAGACGACCACCTCGGCGCCGTACGCGCGCAGCGTGTTGATCTTGTCGGTGGACACCTTGTCCGGACAGACGAAGATGCACTTGTAGCCCTTCTGCTGGGCCACGATCGCCAGGCCGACACCGGTGTTGCCGGAGGTCGGCTCCACGATCGTGCCGCCGGGCTTCAGCGCGCCCGAGGCCTCGGCGGCCTCGATCATGCGCATCGCGATCCGGTCCTTCACGGAACCGCCGGGGTTGAAGTACTCGACCTTCGCCAGCACTGTCGCGCTGATGCCGTCGGTGACCTTGTTGAGCTTGACCAAGGGCGTATTGCCGACCAGGTCGATGATCGAGTTGTGGTACCGCACGGGGGTCCTCCCGGTCTGTGGGCATGCGAGTGCTTTCGGTACTGCAAAGCCTAGGCCGTGCCACCGGCCCCGGCCCTCCCCTGCGTCGCACCTGCGCCCGGCCCCCACGCGGCCCCCTTCCGGACCGCCGCCCGACCGCCGCCCGCGCGGTGCGCCCACGGATGGCCCAGTCCCGTCGATAGCGCACGGCCGAGGACGGGTAGGAGGTGTACAGGCAACGCGAGGGGCGGCTCCGACTGGGGGCGGCACGAGGACGCGAAGGGGGCACCGGATGCCAGGGGCACAGGAGTCGCGGGCCCGGGTGGCCCGCCGCATCGCCACCGCGGCGGCGTACGGCGGCGGCGGGCTCGGCCTGCTGGGCGTCGGCCTGGTCGGCGTGCTGCTGACCGAGAGCAAGCTGGCCGTGCAGGCCATCGGCATCCTGGAGGGCGACCCGCCCCGGGCCGACGGCGTCTACGGCGAGGCCTTCGCCGACGCCGGCAGCACCGGCCAGCCGCCCCTGGTGCTCGCCTTCCTCGGCGACTCCACCGCCGCCGGCCTCGGGGTGCTGCGCGCCCGCGACACCCCGGGCGCGCTGCTGGCCGCCGGCCTGGCGTCGGTGGCCGAGCGGCCGGTCCGGCTGGTCAACGTGGCCCGCTCCGGCGGACGCTCCGCCGACCTCTCCGGCCAGCTGGAGCTCGCCCTGCCGCACCGCCCCGACATCGCCGTGATCATGGTGGGCGCCAACGACGTGACCCGGCACAGCCCGGCCCAGCTCGCGGTGCGCCACCTCGGCGAGGCGGTCGCCGCGCTGCGCGCCAACGGCTGCGAGGTGGTGGTCGGCACCTGCCCGGACCTCGGCACCATCAAGCCGGTCCGGCCGCCGCTGCGCTGGGTGGCCCGGCGGGTCAGCCGGCAGCTGGCGGCGGCGCAGACCATCGCCGTGGTGGAGGCCGGCGGCCGGACGGTCTCGCTGGGCTCACTGCTCGGGCCGGAGTTCGCGGCCCGGCCGGAGATGTTCGCCGCCGACCGCTACCACCCGTCGGCCCAGGGGTACGCGACGGCCGCGATGGCCGTGCTGCCCTCGCTCTGCGCGGTGCTGGGCCTCTGGCCCGAGGACGAGCGGCCGGCCGGAGCCGTGCCGGGCGAGACGGTCCTGCCGGTGGCGGTGGCCGCGGCCGCCGCGGCGGGCCGCTCCGGCACCGAGGTGGCCGCCGTCGGCGCGGAGGGCGCGGGCCGGCGCTGGGCCCTGCTGCGCCACCGGCTGCGAGTCGGCCTGCCGGGCACCTGGGCCGCCGAGGGGCCCGCCCGGCGGTCGGCCCCGGCCGCCGGGCCCGCCCGCGGGAACACGTCGGCCAGCTCACACGCCGGGGCGGGTGACGCCTGATCTACCAGACGGTAACTTTCCTCCCGGGCGTCCCCCGCGCACCCGGTCGTTCCCGTCGGACCGCCACCCGGACACCCCACCGCCCGAAGGTCACTCAGCGAGGAGCCCGTCATGCCCGAAGCCGTCATCGTCAGCGCCACCCGTTCGCCGATCGGCCGGGCTTTCAAGGGCTCCCTCAAGGACGTCCGCCCCGACGACCTGACCGCCCACATCATCGCCACCGCCCTCGCCAAGGTCCCCCAGCTCGACCCCCGCGACATCGACGACCTGATGCTCGGCTGCGGCCTGCCCGGCGGCGAGCAGGGCCACAACCTCGCCCGGATCGTCGCCGTCCAGATGGGCATGGACTACCTCCCCGGCACCACCGTCACCCGGTACTGCTCCTCCTCGCTGCAGACCACCCGGATGGCACTGCACGCCATCAAGGCCGGCGAGGGCGACGTCTTCATCTCCGCCGGCGTCGAGACCGTCTCCCGCAGCGTCAACGGCACCTCCGACGGCATGCCCGGCACCATGAACCCGCTCTTCGACGACGCCCAGGCCCGCACCGCCCAGCGCGCCGAGCAGGGCGGTGGGGAGTGGCACGACCCCCGTGAGGACGGCCTCGTCCCCGACGCCTACATCGCGATGGGCCAGACCGCCGAGAACCTCGCCGCCCTCAAGGGCATCACCCGCGCCGACCAGGACGCCTTCGGCGTCCGCTCCCAGAACCTCGCCGAGGCCGCCATCAAGTCCGGCTTCTGGGAGCGCGAGATCACCCCCGTCACCCTCCCCGACGGCACCGTCGTCTCCACCGACGACGGCCCCCGCGCCGGCGTCACCCTCGAAGCCGTCTCCGGCCTCAAGCCCGTCTTCCGCCCCGACGGCACCGTGACCGCCGGTAACTGCTGCCCCCTCAACGACGGCGCCGCCGCCCTCGTCATCATGTCCGACACCAAGGCCCGCGAACTCGGCATCACCCCCCTCGCCCGCGTCGTCTCCACCGGCGTCAGCGCCCTCTCCCCCGAGATCATGGGCTACGGCCCCGTCGAGGCCTCCAAGCAGGCGCTGCGCCGGGCCGGCCTCACCATCGGCGACATCGACCTCGTCGAGATCAACGAGGCCTTCGCCGCCCAGGTCATCCCCTCCTACCGGGACCTGGGCGTGGACCTCGACCGCCTGAACGTCAACGGCGGCGCCATCGCCGTCGGCCACCCCTTCGGCATGACCGGCGCCCGCATCACCACCACCCTGATCAACTCCCTCCAGTGGCACGACAAGCAGTTCGGCCTGGAGACCATGTGCGTCGGTGGCGGCCAGGGCATGGCGATGGTCGTCGAGCGGCTCAGCTGAACCTCCCGGCGTCAACCCCGAAGGGTCCAGACCACCCATTTGGAGTGACGCACGGTAATTGAGGGCCGGATCACACCGCGAGGTCGATCCGGCCCTCTTTTCTTTCGAATCGGGCCCGGAAATCGACAGTGCGGAGCGGATCAACTCCGCTGCGTAGAACGGTGTTACCTAACAATTTGGGGACAAGAGCGAAAGTCCCGGGCAAATTAGACATTCGCCACTGCGGTAACAGCCCCGTATGGGGCAATGTGGAGAGGTAACCCCGTTCCACTCCTCCCTAGGAGTACGTTCCGTGAGCGCCGTCTACACCCTCCTCCTGCTGATACTGATCGCCGTGACGACCGCCGTGCTGGTCCACCTCCGCGGGCTCTCCCGCCGGCTGGACGCCCGGGCCGCGGCCACCGCCACGCCCGCACCGGTCGACGAGGCCGCGATCCGCCGCGCCGTCGCCGAGGCACTCGCCGCCGACCGCGAGCGGGAGATCACCGAGGCCCGCGCCTTCTGGGCCGAGCAGGAGGCCCGCGCGGCCGAGGACGCGCCACTGTTCGACTCCCCCTTCGCCGGTGTGCTCGGCTCCACCGACGAGTGGCCGCTCTTCTTCCCCCGGCCGACCGGTCCGCAGGAGGCCGCCGACAACGCGGGCACCATGGACCCGGAGTTCGGTGAGGCGCTGCGGTCGGCGCTGGAGGATCTGATCAACGAGGGCGGCGCCGAGCCCGACGCGCCCGGGACCGACGGCGGCGCCCCGCTGCGCCCGGGGCACCCCGCGGGGGTCCCGGTCGCCGAGGGCGGCGGCGACGCCCGGGCCCGCCGCGAGGCCGACCTGCTGGCCACCGGCCTGGAGGCCGGACTGCTGGACGCCGAGCCGATGGTCGAGGACGCGCCCGCGCCCGCCCCCGACCCGCGCCGCCACCCCTCGCACCCGGACTTCGTGCCCAGCCAGGCGCCGTCCCGCGAGTGGACCGACACCCGGCTGGCCACCCTCGCCGAGGAGGGCGTGGCGCTGACGGACGTCCGCCCGGGCCCGCTCGGCACGCTGGACGTGTACGCCTTCGCCGACGGCACCACGCTCTGCGTCGCCCCCGGCGACCGGGAGGCCGCGTACCGGCTGATCGACGCCGTCCGGGCCGGCGAGGACGTCCGGCTGCTCGGCGGCTCGCGGTTCTCCGGCTCGTACTCGCTGACCTTCTCCACCGACGACGACGCCGTCTACGTGCTCGCCGACCGGGTGGTCGCCAGCATCTGACACCACGCGCGCGGACGCGGCCGCGACAGCCGCGGCCGACGTTCACCCGAGGGCCGACCGGATCAAGGGGTTACCGATCCGGTCGGCCCTCGGCGTTCCCGTCCGCCGTTTCCCGCCGGGCCTCGCACCGGCCGCCCCCGGACCCTCGTACCAGGCCCACGTACCGGGCCCTCGTACCGGGCCGTTCCGCTCCGGCCGTCCGCCGGGCCGCTGCCGCCGGGCCCGGGCTCAGCCGCAGAGCGCGGCTGTGGCGGCCACCTCGGCCAGGGCCCGGGCGAGCACCGCCGGGGCCGCCGCGGGCCCGCCCAGCGGCTCCGGGAGCGGCACCAGCGCCTGGGCCGGCAGGGCCGTCAGGGCGGCCGCCAGATCGTGCCCGGCGACGGCCAGCTGGTCGCCTGCCGCGAAGGCACCGGCGTCCGGGAACTCGCGCGGCGGCACGGCCGGCCCGCCGGCGCCGTCCGCCGCCCCCTCGGCGGCCTGCGCCGCCGCCGCCAGCCGGCCGGCCAGCGCCAGCGCGGCGGCGGCCCGGGAGCGGTGGCCGGGGACGGCTCCCAGCAGCCGGCTCTGCGGCATCGAGCGGAAACGGTCCGCCAGGGCGTCGACGGCTTCGGCGAGGGAGGCTGCTTCAGGCATGGCGCGAGCCTAGACGAAAGCCGCCGGGCCCCGGAGCGGAAGGCTCCGGGGCCCGGCGGCAGTGCGCGGGGGGCGCGGTGATCAGTCGTCGCCGCGCAGGATCGCGATCAGCCGCAGCATCTCGATGTAGATCCAGACCAGCGACAGGGTGAGCCCGAAGGCGGCCCGCCAGGACTCCTTCTGCGGGGCGCCCTGGGCGATGGCCTGCTCGATGGCCGCGAAGTCCAGCGAGAGGAAGAACGCGCCGAGGCCGATGCCGACCAGGCCCACCACGATGCCCAGCGGGCCGGAGCGCAGCCCCATCTCCGCACCGAACATCGACGCGACCGCGTTGACCAGCAGCAGGAGCACGAAGCCCATGGCGATCGCGATGCCGATCCGCGTGTACCGCGGGGTGACCCGGATCCGGCCGGTCTTGTAGGCGATCAGCATCGCCGCGAAGACCGCCGCCGTGCCCAGTACCGCCTGGATCGCGATGCCCGGCCAGATGGTGTTGAACACCTTGGTGACGGCACCGAGCGCGAAGCCCTCCAGGCCCGCGTAGAGCAGGATCAGCGGCGGGCTGACACTCCGCTTGAACGAGATCACCAGGCCGACCACGAAGGCGATCAGCGAGGCGCCGATGGCCAGGCCGAAGTTCCGGTCCGGCAGCGCGAACCAGGCCAGCCCGCCGAAGGCGACCAGGGTGAGCAACGTCATGGCGGTGCGTGCGACGACGTCGTCGAGCGTCATCCGCCCGGTGTCCAGCGGGCCGGCGGACGGCGCGCCGTACATCTCGACCAGCTGCTCGTCGGTCAGCGGACCCTGGCCCTGCGGCTGCTGGGCGTAGGGGTTGTTGCCGTACGGGTTGTCGCCGTACGGGCTGCTCTGGCCGGGGGGGCCTGCGGCGTACGGGCTCCCGGCCGGCGGGGCCTGCGTGGTACCGAAACCCGCGTAGCCGGGCTCGCGGGTGAAGGACCCCTCCCGCGAGAAGACCGGGTTGCTGCTTCTCATTGCTCATTCCCTCCGTGGCGGCACTGCACCGCCCGCACCACAAGGGTAATGGGTTGGCAAAAGAATAGGGATACGCCGCAAGGAGGATCCGGGGAGCGGCGCCCGGCGGGGACGCCCGGTGGCGTCCCCGCGGGTCGAGCGGTGCCCGGAGCCGGACTCGAACCGGCACGGCCTCACGGCCAAGCAGTTTTAAGCTGCCCGTGTCTGCGTTCCACCATCCGGGCCTTCAAGGACCTGCCCTGCCGACAGTCGGAGGTGGTGCTCCGTCCCCGTGCGGGCCATCCCCGAGCCTAGTCGCCCGCATCCCCCTTTCGCATGTTCCCAGCCAGGGAAGTTGTCATGTTTCCTTGCCATCTGACGAACAGTTCGTGATTTGGCCAATCCGAGCGTGCTATCCGGCCAGCGGGATCCGGTCAGGGTTGACGTCATACCCGAGGATGAGGGCTTTCTCCGGACGTACGCCCAGCGGTGGTCAGGCCAACCGTCCGGCGGAGCGACGAGAAGCCGTGACCACGTGGCCGAGCATGGAGATACCGCCGAACCCCTGCGCAGACCGGCCCTCCGGAGCCGTCCCGCACCCCGGCGCCGTCCGCAGCCCGACCACAAGGAGCACCCCGTGACCACGTCGACCGCAACCGCCGTCCGTACCGGCCGGGCGGCCGCCCGCGCCACCGGCCTCAACAAGGTCTACGGGGACGGGGAGACCCGCGTCGTCGCGCTCGAC
>NZ_JBVHHE010000031.1:0-85031 GCF_055561235.1 Kitasatospora sp. NPDC022856
TCATGCTCGTCTCCGGCCACAACATCTCGACCACCGAGGTCGAGTCGGCCCTGGTCGGCCACCCGGCCGTCGCCGAGTCCGCCGTGGTCGGCGCCGCCGACGCCACCACCGGCCAGGCCATCGTCGCCTTCGTCATCCTGCGCACCGCCGCCACCGACAGCCCCGAACTGGTCGAGGAACTGCGCGCGCACGTCGGCCGCACCCTCGGCCCGATCGCCAAGCCGAAGCAGATCAAGGTCGTCGGCGAGCTGCCGAAGACCCGCTCCGGCAAGATCATGCGCCGCCTGCTGCGCGACATCGCCGAGGGCCGCGACATCGGCGACACCACCACGCTGGCCGACAGCTCGGTGATGAGCCTGATCCAGTCCCAGCTGCCCCCCGCGGGCAGCGAGGGCTGACACCCCGTCGAACGACGCGGTGCCCCGGGCGGTCGTGACCGCCCGGGGCACCGCTGTCCGCTACCGGCGGCGCGGAACCTCCCGCACCTCACGGCGCTTCGCGCGGATCCGCTTCGGCAGGATCACTCCCCCTGCGACCGGCGTTCGGTGACCAGCGTGCGCAGGGTGTCGTACGCGCTCTGGGCGAAGCTCCGGCTGCGCAGCGGCAGCGTGCCGGCCATCACCGCCAGCCCCACCTGCGCACGCGGGCTGAATCCGACGAAGGTGGTGAACCCCCGGGTGACTCCGGCGTGGTAGACCACCTCGTCGTCGAACTCCCGGTCGGTGCCACCCGAAGCAGCAGCCACCATGGCACCGATACCGTCGGCGACACCACCGACACCACCGACGCCACCACCCGTGACGCCGCGCAGACCGCCACGCAGACCGCCACGCAGGTCGTCGCCCGAACCGCCACGTGGGTCGTCGCCCAGCGGGCTGCCGGCCGGTTCGGCCGCCGGGCGGCCCGCTTCCGGAGCCGTCGGGACCGAGCGGTGGTTCCAGCCCAGGCAGATCCGTGCCCCTCCCCGCCGCCGATCCACTCGCGGGCGCCGGACCTCGCCCAGCGCCGTCCGCAGCACCGAAGCGTCGGCCCGGGCGGGCAGCGGGACGGCGTCCAGCGCCAGATGCGCCTGCAGATAGCGGAGCATGTCGTCCGCCGTGGAGCGCAGCGCCGAGGCGCCGGGCAGCGCGGGCAGCCGGAAGGACGGGACGCGCCGGCCGCGCCGGTATCCGGCGGCGTCCTCGCGGCCCGGGCCGCAGGAGGTGTCCACCAGGCCGAGCGGCCCGCAGACCCTGGCCTCCAGCAGGTCCTCGTAGCGCTGCCCGGCCGCGTTGGCCAGCAGCAGTCCGAGCAGCCCGAAGCCGAGGTTCGAGTAGCGCACCTGCGCGCCCGGAGTACCGCGGACCGGGGTGCGGGGCAGCGCCCCGAGCAGGTGGGCCGGGCCGAACGTGGCGTAGGGGCTGGTGAACCACCGGGGGGCCACCGCCGGCAGCAGTCCGACCGGCAGCCGGGGCAGTCCCGAGGTGTGGGTGGCCAGGTGGAGCAGGGTGATCGGTCGCTCGCGCGGGTACCCGGGCGCGGCGCCGGCGGGGAGGTAACGGTCGATCGGGTCGTCGTAGCCGACCTCGCCGCGGGCGGCCATCTCGGCGAGCAGCAGTCCGGTGAAGGTCTTGGTGACGGAGCCGAGCGCGAACCGGGTGTCGGCACGGACGGGGCGCTCGCTGGAGCGGTCGGAGTGGCCGCGGCAGGCGACGGTCCGTTCATCGCCGCGGATCACCACGACGGCTGAGCCGCTGCCCGGAGCGGCGGAACGGAACAACGGGCGGAGCAGACGACCGAGTTCGGGGCCGGGCTCGGTGGCGGTGGCGGTGGCCGGAGCAGCGGCGGCGACAACGGGGCCGGCGGCGACGGGGGCGTACGTGGAGCCGTTCACCGGTCAGCGCTCCCGCGGAGCGGTCGGTCGGACGGCAGGGGCCAGTAAGAGGGGCGGTCTGGGCATCGTCAGGTCTCCACAGGAGGGCAACGGGGAATCGTGCCACCCGATCGGGTGGCACTGCGATCGACGATAGGGAGGCGTTCACCCGTCTGCATGCGGCCGACTCCATTCGGGTGCCGCGGCCGAGTGCAGCACGGGACACCAAGGCCTACGTCCTGAATTATGACAATGCGGATATCCCACTCCGGTTCCGGCTAGACTGTCAAAGACGCAACAAGATCTCCTCCGGGAATCGGTCGCGTCACAGGGCGCGCCGGGAAGTCTGGTCGGCACTGCACCACAGGTGCATCCGTACACCGTTCCCCCGCCCGAGGAGGTCCCCGCGTGACCGACCAGCAGCCCGTCAACGAGCCGACCCGGCGACGCCAGTTCCTCGGCAGACTTCCCCTCCCCGAGCGGACCTACATCGCCGACGCCCTGCGCACCGAGACCGTCGGTGGCGTGCTGCTGCTGATCGCTGCCGTCGTCGCACTGATCTGGGCCAACGTCTGGCCGGCCGCGTACGAGAGCGTCCTCGACTACACGATCGGGCCGTCCACGCCGCTCCACCTGGACCTCAGCCTGGGGTCCTGGGCCAAGGACGGTCTGCTGACCATCTTCTTCTTCGTCGCCGGCATCGAGCTCAAGCGCGAGTTCGTGGCTGGCGAGCTGCGCAGTCCCAGTGCCGCGATGCTGCCGGTCATAGCCGCGGTCTGCGGCGTCGCCCTGCCCGCGATCATCTTCGCCCTCGCCAACTCCGGCAGTGGCGGCCACCCGGGCGGCTGGGCGATCCCGACCGCGACCGACATCGCCTTCGCACTCGGCGTGCTGGCCGTGGTCGGCACCCATCTGCCCTCCGCGCTGCGGGCCTTCCTGCTCACCCTCGCCGTGGTGGACGACCTGATCGCGATCCTGATCATCGCCGTCTTCTACAGCTCCGGCATCAAGTTCTGGGCGCTGGGGCTGGCCTTCGCCGGCCTGGTCCTGTTCTGGTTCCTGCACCGGCGCGGTGTGCACGGCTGGTACCTGTTCGTCCCGCTCGCCTTCGTGATCTGGGCGCTGATGCACGAGAGCGGCGTGCACGCCACGGTGGCGGGCGTCGCGATGGGCCTGATCCTGCGCTGCCACCGGGTGGGCGACGAGAAGTACTCCCCCGGCGAGCACATCGAGCACCTCGTCCGACCGCTCTCGGCCGGGTTCGCCGTTCCCGTGTTCGCGCTGTTCGCGGCCGGGGTGGCGATCTCCGGGTCGGCCCTCGCCGACGTGTTCACGCAGGCCACCCCGCTCGGGATCGTCCTCGGTCTGCTGGTCGGCAAGACCGTCGGCATCTTCGGCGGCACCTGGCTGGCCGCCCGCTTCACCCGGGCCGAGCTGAATCCGCAGCTCAAGTGGGCCGACATGTTCGCGGTCTCGGTGCTCGCGGGGATCGGCTTCACCGTGTCCCTGTTGATCAGCGAGTTGGCCTTCCCCGACGACGCCGACCTCGCCGACCTCTCCAAGGCCGCCGTGCTGGTGGGCTCGCTGCTCTGCGCGCTGGTCGCCACCGTGCTGCTGAAGCTGCGCAACCGGCACTACCGGGAGCTCTGCGAGGAGGAGGACCGCGACGTGGACGGCGACGGCATCCCCGACGTCTACCAGCAGGACGATCCGGCCTGGCAGGCCCGGGTGGCGGAGGCGGCCCGCCGGTCGGCCGAGAGCGGCCCCGGCGGCACCGGACCGGGACCCGGCTCCGGGCCCGCCCGCTGACGGTCCGCCGACGGGTACGAGGCGACGGGCGGCCGAAGTCGGTGGCCCCCCGGCATCAACCCGGCGGCCCGCCCGGCCCGACGGAACGCGCCCGCCACGGCCGGGCGCGCTCCCCCCGAACGGGACACGTACCCCGGGCGGGGCCCCGGAGTGGTGTGCGACTGACCGGTAGGGGCATGATTCTGAGCTGTCGACAGTCCACAGACGCCGCCGGCCGCCCCGATCCCCGGAGCGGTCCCCGATGACGGCCCCCGGAACGACCGGGAGCCGCACCGCCCGGCGGCGTCGTGCCGCACAGCCGCAGAGGAGAACCGCTGATGCCCGCAGGAGCCGCAGACCCGTCCAGCAACGGCCGGGCGCCCTACGAGGGCGAGCGTTCGGTGGGGCAGCTGTTCGCGGCGGCCACCACCGACCTGTCCGCCCTGGTCCACGACGAGATCGCGCTCGCGAAAGCGGAGCTCCGTGCGGACGTCAAGCGCGGCGTCTCCGGGGGTGTGTCGCTGACGGTCGCCGGCGTGGTGGCGCTGGCCGCGGTGCCGATGCTGAGCGCGGCGGCGGCGTACGGGATCCACGCCCTGGGCCTCTCGCTCGGCTGGTCGTTCCTGATCGTGGCCGGCGCGTACCTGCTGCTGGCGCTGCTGCTCGGGCTGCTGGCGCTGCGTTCGTTCAAGCGGATCGAGAAGCCGCACCGCACCATCGAGGGCGCCCAGAAGACCGCGGACGTGCTCAAGAACGCCCGCCCCCGCCCGGCCACCCAGGAGGAGATCGACCGGGCCCTCGGCCGCATCCCGTAGGCACCTCCCGAAACGCCCCGCGCCCCGGCCACCTCGCGCTCATCCACCCCGCGCCCGGTGGCCGGAGCGCGTCCGGTGCGGTCCGCTCCGGTCCCGTCCGGTGCGGTCGGGACGCCCCGGGAGCGAGTGCCGAGCACGTACCCGGCGCGCCGATGTGACACGCTCTCGGTATGCCGCTCGACCAGAAGCCCGTGCCCGCGCAGCCGTCCGCCAGCTCCGGCCCCGACCGCACGCCCGGTCAGGACGGCGTCGACCACGGTCAGGACGCCGCCGAGGAGGCCGTCGAGGCGCCAGGGGCGGGCGAGGGCGGCTCCACCGGGGCCGTGCCCGCGGCGCCCTGGGACGTCCGGCAGTCGGGTCCGTGGAAGCACCGCGACCTGGCGGCCAACGGCGCCCGGTTCCACATCGCCGAGCTGGGCGAGGGCCCGCTGGTCCTGCTGGTGCACGGCTGGCCCGAGTACTGGTGGGCCTGGCGCCACCAGCTGACCGCGCTCGCCGAGGCCGGCTACCGGGCCGTCGCGCTGGACCTGCGGGGCATCGGCGGCAGCGACCGCACCCCCCGCGGCTACGACCCGGGCAACCTCGCGCTGGACATCACCGGCGTGATCCGCTCGCTCGGCGAGCGCCGGGCGCACCTGGTGGGCCACGCCTCCGGCGGCACGCTGTCCTGGGTGGCGGCGGTGATGCGGCCGTCGGTGATCCAGAGCCTCACCGTGGTCTCCGCCGCGCACCCCCGGGACCTCCGCCGGGCGCTGCTGACGGACCGCCGCCAGATGGCCGCCTTCGAGCACGTGCTGGGCTTCCAGCGGCCGTGGATACCGGAACGCCGCCTGGTCGCCGACGACGCCGCGCTGGTGGGCCGCTACCTGGACGCCTGGACGGGACCGAACCAGCTGGACCGGACGGCGGTGGCCGCGTACCGGCAGGCGATCCAGATCCCCAGCACCGCGCACTGCTCGATCGAGCCGTACCGCTGGCTGCTGCGGTCGATGGCCCGCCCGGACGGCATCCAGTTCGCCCGCCGGATGAAGAAGCCGATCACCGCGCCCACCCTGCACGTCCAGGGCGCCGCCGACCCGGTGCTGCTGTCGCACACCGCGCTGGGCGGCGGCGAGTACGTGGCCGCTCCGTACCGGTGGCGGCTGCTGCCCGGGATCGGGCACTTCCCGCACGAGGAGGCGCCGGAGCAGTTCACCTCCGAGCTGCTGGACTGGATCGGCCGCCACAAGGACTGAGAGCCTCCGCATCCGGGCACGGAAGCGGAGCCCAACTCCCTTCATATTGAGCTCATATGACAAACGCATAGGCCATGTTGACGACACCCCGGGCGGTTATCCCGGCCGACCCAGGGGCATCCATTGCGGTATGACCTGGATGCCCGATCACGGCAGCGCTCCGCGCAGCCGACGCCACAACAGCTCGCAGAGGTCCGGCCACCGCCCCGACTGGGCGGATGACCTGGGTCACGACGGCACCGACCGCCGCCGGAGCACGGCGCAACGGCAGCTCGGCATCCCGCGCATCCTCGGCCGCCGCGCCCGCTGGGTGGGCGCGCGGCTACGGCGCGAGAGCTGAGCCTCCGCGCCGGGGCGGCGCGAACGAGAACCGGGGCCGGGCTCGGCCCGACCCGACCCGACAGTCCGAGCGACCGGCGACCCCGCGGCCGGTCCGGTTCAGCGACCGGACCGGCGCGGCGGTCGGCCCACCCGGGTCAGTTCACCCACGTCGGTGACACCGCGGTGAACCAGAGCAGCACGAAGGTCGCCACCGACATGATCGGCACCAGCACCTTCGTCTCGACGCTGTTGCCGCTGCGCTTGATCAGCACCACCTCGTAGCGCTCCTTGTGCGGCCAGAGCAGCGGCGCGCCCTTCTTCGTCAGGCAGTCGCCCAGCAGGTGCGCCAGCGCGCCCAGCGCCACCGCGTACGGCAGCCAGCCGGGGGCGTTCGGCATCCAGCTGTTCATCCCGGCGGTGCCCAACGCGGCGAGGCCGATGATGGTGATCCACGCCGTCGGGCCGTCGCCCGGCGGGTGCAGCCGCAGGGCGCGGATCGCGAGCGCCAGGAGGAAGAACGTCATGCCCAGGGTGAAGTTCCGGCCCAGGTAGGTGACGCCGGCCCAGGTGCCGCCCCCCATCAGCGCGACGAACAGCAGCGAGTGGGTGGCGTGCCGGTGTCCGCCGGAGATCCAGGCCACCAGGCGGCAGAGCAGCCGGGAGACCGGGCCGAGGAAGTTGGCGATCGTCCCGTCGTGGTGGTCGAGGTCCGGGAGCAGGGCGGCGCCGGCGCAGAGCACCGTGCCCATCAGGATGTCCGCCGGCTGCAGGGTGGTGTCGAGCAGCAGCGGCGGCAGGAACGGTGCCGAGGCCGCGTACAGCATCGCCCCGCTGACCGCGTGCGAGTGACCCATCATCGGACGCCGCCGACCTCCGCTCGGCCCACCCCGGGACGGCACCCGGTTGAGCCGAACGGGTGAGCGCGGCCGACGCTACCAGCCGGGGCCGACCACGCGGCGGACATCGGACACACCGGTGGCCCACGGCCAGGTCGGATCGGGCGGGTCGACCAAGTCGGGCGGGGCGGGCGGGGCGGGCCAGCCGAGTCCGCGCGGCCAGGTCGGACCGGCCGGATCGGATCGGCTAGGTCGGAGCGGGCAGGTCCTGACCGGCCGACACGAGGGCGACGGCCGGCCGCGTCAGAGCGCGCAGCCCTGGGTGTCCACCCGGGTCGCCGCGGTGCTGCCCTTCTCGGCGTCCTCGCGCACCTCGGCCGCGGTCAGCACGTACCCGGTGTCAGCGCTGTCCAGCGACTTGGCGAAGACCACGCCGAAGACCTGGCCCTCCGGGGTGAGCAGCGGGCCGCCGCTGTTGCCCTGGCGGACCAGCGAACGCACCGAGTAGACGTCGCGGACGACCTGGCCGCGGTGGTAGATATCCGGGCCGTTGGCCTGGATCCGGCCGCGGATACGGGCCGGCTGGACGTTGAAGGCGCCGTTCTCGGGGAAGCCGGCCACGATCGCGTTGTCGTTGGTCTTCGCCTCGCCCGCGAAGGAGAGCGCGGGAGCGTTCAGCTTCGGCACGTCCAGGATCGCGATGTCGCGCTGCCAGTCGTAGCGGACGACGGTGGCGTCGTAGAGCTGGCCGACGCCGCCGATCTGCACGGTGGGCTCGTCGACCCCGCCGACCACGTGGGCGTTGGTCATCACCCGGTGCGGCGCGAACACGAAGCCGCTGCCCTCCAGCGTCTTGCTGCAGGCGGTGGCGGTGCCGACCACCTTGACCAGGCTCTGCTTGGCCTTGGCCACGGCCGGGCTGGCGGCCAGCGCCGGATCGGGGGTGTCGACCTGGGTGATCGGCTCGTGCTCGAAGGGGTTGAAGACCTGCGGGAAGCCGTTGCGGGCGAGCACCTTGGAGAAGTCGGAGAACCAGTTCGGCGCGTCCGAGGGCAGCGTGTCCTGGACGCCGCCGAGGATCGCCGAGGTGCGGACCTGCTTGGAGACCGTGGGCAGGGAGGTGCCGGCGAGCGCCGAGCCGATCAGCCAGGCCACCAGCAGCATCGAGATCACGTTGACCACCGCGCCGCCGGCGGCGTCCAGCGCCTTCGCCGGCCGGCGGTCGATGTGGCCGCGCAGCTTCCAGCCGAAGTGGGTGGTGACCGCCTGGCCGACCGCCGCGAGCACGATGACCACCACGACGGCCACCACCGAGGCGGTGGTGCCGGGGCTGAGGTGGTCGAGCAGCAGCGGGAGCAGTTGGACGGCGATCAGGCCGCCGCCGAGGAAGCCGAGGACCGACATCACGCCGACCACGAAGCCCTGCCGGTAGCCGGACACGGCGAATCCCACGGCGGCGGCGATCAGCAGCAGATCCAGGACGTTCACTCCGACACCCTCCCACGGCGGGCGCCGGGGCCACACAGTCGGGCGTTCACGTGGTCCTGGCGTCGCCGCTCAGCAGCGCACGGGAGCGGTCGCGGTCACCCTGCACCAGCGCCAGCGCCTCGTCCGAGAGGTCGACGATCCGGGCCTGGTCCCAGGGCAGCTCCAGGCCGCTGTGGTGCAGCACCCGGTCGATCACCCCGGCGGTGAAGCCCCAGACCAGCCGGCCGCCGACCGCGAAGGCCGGCCCCAGGTGTCCGGACGGGTGGCGCAGCCGGACCCGGTTGGCCGGGTCGGTCAGCTCGGCGATCGGCACCCGGAACACCGCGCCGGTCTCGCCCGCGTCCACCGGACGGACCGGTGACTCCTCGCGCCACCAGCCGAGCACGGGGGTGACCACGAAGCGGCTGACCGGGATGTAGAGGGCGGGCAGGGCGGCGAAGACCTGCACCCCGGACGGGTCCAGGCCGGTCTCCTCCCAGGCCTCCCGCAGCGCCGCCGCGACCGGGCCGGAGCCCTCGGGGTCGCCGTCCTCCGGGTCCAGCGCGCCCCCGGGGAAGGAGGGCTGCCCGGCGTGCGAGCGCAGCGACCGGGCCCGTTCGATCAGCAGCACGTCGGGGCCGGTCCCGCCCTCGCCGAAGAGCATCAGGACGGCCGCGGCGCGACCGCCCTCGGCGGGCGGCAGGAAGCGGCTCAGCTGCTCGGGCAGCACCCGCTCGGCGGCGTCCCGGACCGGCTCCAGCCAGGACGGCAGGCCGTCCCGCTCGATCCGTCCCGGCAGGGCCTGCCCGGGCCCCCGGTCGTGGCCGTGCGCCGTCACTCGGCCACCGCCAGGTCCGCGACCTTGCCCTGGTGGGCGACGGCGTCGGCCCGTGCCGCCGCCTCGCCCGGGTAGTCCGCGGGCGGCCTCAGCCGCTGACCGGGGTGGCCGCCCATCTCGTACTTGAGCAGCTTCTTCGCCTTCTCCGGATCCGTCTCGCCCTCCCCGTAGGAGGGGCAGAGCGGCGCGATCGGGCAGGCCCCGCAGGCCGGCTTCTGGGAGTGGCAGATCCGCCGCCCGTGGAAGACCACCCGGTGCGAGAGCATCGTCCACTCCGACTTCGGGAAGATCTCCGCGACGGCCGCCTCGACCTTGACCGGGTCCTCCTCCGCCGTCCACCCGAACCGCCGGGCCAGCCGCCCGAAGTGGGTGTCCACGGTGATCCCGGGCACGCCGAACGCGTTGCCGAGCACCACGTTCGCCGTCTTGCGCCCCACCCCGGGGAGGGTGACCAGGTCGGCCAGCCGGCCCGGGACCTCGCCGCCGAACTCGTCCCGCAGCGCGATCGAGAGCCCGATCAGCGACTTCGCCTTGTTGCGGAAGAACCCGGTCGGCCGGATGACCTCCTCCAGCTCCTCCGGCACCGCCGCCGCCATGTCCTCCGGCGTCGGGTACTTCGCGAACAGCGCGGGCGTCGTCTGGTTCACCCGCAGGTCCGTCGTCTGCGCCGACAGCACGGTGGCCACCAGCAGCTCGAACGGGTTGTCGAAGTCCAGCTCGGGGTGCGCGTAGGGGTACAGCTCCGCCAGTTCCCGGTTGATCCTCCGGGCCCGCCGCACCATCGCCAGCTGCGACTCCGGCTTCCTCGGCTTCACAGCCACCTTCACCGCCGGCTTGGCTGCGGCCTTCCGGACCTTGCTCTCTGCCATGCAGGAAGGCTACGCCGAACAGCCCTGACCCCGCGGGCGATCAGCCATCGACGCGGGGCCGCGGACGATCAGCCATCGAGGCAGGGCCGCGGACGGTTCGGACACCCCCTGCGCGGCACCCGGTCAGGACGGCCCGCAGGGCTGGTCCGCCGGCGTGCGCGGCGCCGGCGACGCCGTGGGCGCGGGAGGCACCGCGGACCCCGCCGGTGCGGCCGCCACGGCCGGTGCGGCGTGGCGGTCGCGGCGGGCGGGGGCGAGGGCGCCGAGCATCACCACGGCCGTCACGGCGAAGGCGGACGGGTAGCCCAGCGGACCGGCGAGGACGCCGAAGGCCACCGCGCCGACGCCCATCCCCGCGTCGAAGGCGACGTTCCACAACGCGGTGACGGCGCCGAAGCCGGCCTTGGAGACCCTCGCGTACATCATGGTCAGGGTGGCGTTCTGGGCCGCGCCGAAGCCGATGCCGAACACCGCCGCGCCGGCCACCACGGCGACCGCGCTGCCGGTCAGCGCGATCAGCAGGGTGCCCGCGGCGCAGAGCAGCAGCGCGGGCAGCACGAGCCGCTCCGGCCCGTGCCGGTCGCCGTACCGGCCCACCGCCCAGCGGGCCGCCGTCGCCGAGGCCGGCTGGACGAACAGGGCCACCGCGGCGAGGCCCGCGGACCCGGCCGGGACGGCCAGCGGCAGGAAGGTCACGATGATCCCGGCGGCCAGCGCGGTGGCGCCGAAGACCACGGTCGGGCGGCGCAGCCCGGCCGACCGGAAGCCGGCCACCACCCCCACCGCCGGCTCGGCGGACGGTTCGCGGTCCGGCAGCCCGGGGACGGCGGCGATCGCGGCCAGCGCCACGGCGCCGGCGGTCACGGCCACCGGGGTGTAGCCCACGTGGGCCGCCAGCCAGACGCCCAGCGGCAGGCCCAGCAGCGACGGCACGCCCGAGACCACGCCGACCAGCGCCAGCCCCTCACCGCGCCGCTCGGCCGGGATCAGGGCCGCCGTCAGCGCGCCGCCGGCGACGATGGTGAAGGCGAAGCCCAGCCCGCGCACCAGGCAGACCGCCGTGATCCAGACGAGGCCGCCGTCGACGGCGGTCAGCACCAGCGCGGGCGCCCCGAGCAGCAACAGGCCGACCGCCAGCACCGAGCGGTAGCCGAAGCGGACCACCAGCCGGGGCGTGGCCAGTTCGCCCAGGACGGTCGTCAGCATCAGCGCGCCGGTCGCGAGCCCGGCCGCGTTGCCGCCCCCGGTGGACTCCTCGGCGTAGAGCGGGACGACGGAGAGCAGCAGGTTGAACCCGGTCGAAGCGCCGAGGATCGACACGAAGCGCAGCAGCAGCGGCCGGGTGACCAGCCGGGGGCGGGTGCCGGGCGCGGTCCGGGAGGGTGACGTCGAGGTCATATGACGGACCGTAGGCCCGAACCGGCCCGTTCGTAAGATCCGTATCGGCCGCTCCGGACGGCCGCCACCTTCGCGGTCACGGGCAGCCGACGACCTGGCCGGCCCAGGAGAGGCCGCCGCCGAAACCGAGCAGCAGGGTGGGGGTGCCCGCGGGCACCTCGCCGCGCTCGACCAGCTTGGACAGCGCGAGCGGAACGGAGGCGGCCGAGGTGTTGCCGGACTCGACGACGTCGCGGGCGACCACCGCGCCGGGCACGCCGAGCCGGTCCACCACCGCCTCGATGATGCGCAGGTTGGCCTGGTGGGTGACCACCGCGCCGAGGTCCGCGGGGGTGATCCCGGCCCGCCGGCAGGCCTCCTCGGCGATCGGGGCCAGCGCGGTGGTGGCCCAGCGGTAGACGGTCTGGCCCTCCTGACGGAACTTCGGCTGCCAGCCGTCGTCCAGCCGGACGGCGTGGCCCCGGGTCGGGTCGGAGCCCCAGACCACCGGCCCGACGCCCCGACCGGTCGGATCGTGGCTGAGGACCGCCGCACCGGCTCCGTCGCCGAGCAGGACGCAGCTGGAGCGGTCCGTCCAGTCGGTGACGTCGCTCATCCGCTCGGCGCCGATCACCAGGGCGTGCCGGGCGGCCCCGGCCCGGACGGCGTGGTCGGCGGTGGCCAGCGCGGTGCAGAAGCCCGCGCAGCCGTTGTTGACGTCGAAGCCGACGGCCGAGGGGATGCCCAGCCGGCCGGCGACCTGGGTGGCGATGCTCGGGCAGCGGTCCCTGGCCGAGCAGGTGGCGACCACCACCATGTCGATCTCCTCCGGCGCCAGGCCCGCCGAGGCGAGGGCCTTGCCGGCGGCGGCGGAGGCGAGGTCGGTGACGGACTCCGTGTCGGCGATTCGCCGGGTGACGATGCCGGTGCGCTGCCGGATCCATGCGTCGCTGGTGTCGACCAGTTGGGCGAGGTCGTCGTTGGTGAGGACTCGGGCGGGCTGGTGGTGGCCCAGGGCCGCGATCCGGGATCCCGACATGTCTGCTCCTCCGTGAGGGGGTGTCACGCCGGGACTATAGCGTCCGAACGGTCGGACTCTAAAGGCCCGGGGCTGGCTACACTGGCCCGGTGAGCCCGAGAAGATCCGTCGCCGACGCCCGCCGGACCCGCACCGCGATCCTGCGCCGGGGGCTGGACCTCGCCTCGGTCGAGGGCCTGGAGGGGCTGACCATCGGCCGGCTCGCCACCGACCTGTCGATGAGCAAGTCCGGCGTCCTCGGCCACTTCGGCACCAAGGAGACCCTGCAGCTCGCCGTGGTCGACGAGGCCGTCGCCCTGTTCGTCCGCGAGGTGGTGCAGCGCGCGGCGGCCGCAGGCGCGGAGCCCGGGCTGCCGCGGCTGCTCGTCCAGTGCGAGGCCTGGGTCTCCTACCTGGAGCGCGACCTGCTGCCCGGCGGGTGCTTCTTCACCGCCGTGACCTCCGAGTTCGACGACCGGGAGCGCGGGCCGGTCCGGTCGGCGGTGGCCGCCCGGAACGCCGTCTGGCAGCGCGAGCTGCGCCGGCAGACCGAGCTGGCGATCGCCGCCGGCCAGCTGCCCGCCGAGCCGGACGCCGAGCAGGTGGTCTTCGAACTGACCGGGCAGGTCCTGGCGCTCAACCACGCCCGCCGGCTCTACCGGGACGCGGCCGCGCCCGCCCGCACCCGGCGGGCGATGCGGCGCCTGCTCGGGCTGCCCGCCGCGGTCGACGGGCCGCCCGAGCTGGCCCCGCTCCCGGAGCCGGACTACCACTGAGGCCGCCCGGCCCGGGCCACCGGCACCTCCCCTGTGCGTGCCGGTGAGCTCCTGCCGGTCAGCGCCGGTACAGCGCGTCCAGCTCCCCGTAGCCCAGCGCGCCGGGCGCCCCGGTCACGGCGCCCGTGCCGAGCAGTTCGACGGCGGCGCGGTGGGCGGCGCTGTACGCGGCCTCGGCCAGCCCGGTGCCGACGCTGATCCGCCGGACGCCGGTGGCGGCGAGCTCGGCGACCGTCGGCCCGCCCCGCCCCGTCATCGCGTTCACCGGCAGCGGGGACGCGGCGCAGAGCCGGGCCAGCACGTCGAGGTCCAGCAGGCCGGGGACGAAGAGGCCGTCCGCACCCGCCCGCGCGTACGCCGCCGCGCGAACCAGCACCTCGTCCAGCCGGCCCTCCTCCGGGCCGATCCCGAACAGGAAGACGTCCGTCCGGGCGTTGACCAGCAGCTCGGGCAGGCCCGCCGCCGCGGCCGCCGCCCGGGCGGCGGCCAGCCGCGCGGCCTGCTCGGCCACCGGGAAGAGCGGGCCGCCGGCCGACGCCGAGTCCTCCAGGTTGATCCCGGCCGCGCCGGCCCCGACCAGCGCCCGCACGGTTTCGGCCACCTCGGCGGGGGCCGCCCCGTAGCCGCCCTCGGCGTCGACCGTGACCGGCAGGTCGACGACGGAGGCGATCCGGCGGGCGGCCTCGGCCATGTCCGCCCGGCCGAGCTGCTGGCCGTCGCCGCGACCGAGCGACCAGGAGACGCCGCCGCTGGTGGTGGCGATCGCCGCGGCCCCGGCGGAGGCGATCACGGCGGCGCTGCCGGCGTCCCAGGCGTTCGGCAGGACGAGCACCCCGTCGGCCACGAGCGCCCGCAGCCGCAGGGCCCGCTCGCGAAGCTCGGGGGTGGTGGTGCCGGTGGACTGGGAGGCGGACATACGGGGTCACCGTCTTTCGGGCCGTGGACTCGTGGACTCATGGACTCATGGACTCGTCAGGACCGGATCCTGCGCCCCCGGCCGCCCGCGCTCCACTGATTAAGCCGGAGCCGAATCCTGGCGGCCCGCGACCGCCCCGATCCCCTCATGGACCCTCGGCGCCCCGTCCCGGGCGCCCCCGCGCACCGGACCGCGCGCGTCGCGGCCGACCTGCGAACACCGCGAGAACACCGCGCCGGCCCCGGACACCGGCCGCACGCGTCGCCGGCACCGCCCGCCACGCCGCTCCGCGCGCCCGCACGAGCCGCCCGCAGGCCGCTCCGGCGGTACGAATGGCCCCGCGCAGCACACCTCGGCGCACCCCCTCCTCATATGATCGGAGCGACATGCGCCATGCTTGGTGATGCAGAGCACTGTACGGAACTTGCGCCGACCGGCTTGATCGCCGGGCGGCCGAGAAGGAGGAAGCACGTGGACGACGTTCTGCGGCGCGCCGCACTCTTCGCGGCACTCGACGACGAACAGGCCGGCGAGCTGCGCGCTTCCATGACCGAGGTGACCCTCGCCCGCGGTGAGTCGCTGTTCCACGAGGGCGACCCGGGCGACCGGCTGTACGTCGTCGCCGAGGGCAAGGTCAAGCTGCACCGCGCCTCGCCGGACGGCCGCGAGAACATGCTCGCCGTCC
Source organism: Kitasatospora sp. NPDC022856 (assembly GCF_055561235.1). NCBI lineage: Bacteria > Bacillati > Actinomycetota > Actinomycetes > Kitasatosporales > Streptomycetaceae > Kitasatospora > Kitasatospora sp. NPDC022856. Next base: position 14,794 of record NZ_JBVHHE010000031.1, read on the forward strand.
TCGGCCCCAGCGAGATGATCGGCGAACTGTCGCTCTTCGACCCGGGCCCGCGCACCGCCACCGCGAGCGCGCTGACCGAGGTCAAGCTGCTGGGCCTCGGCCACGGCGACCTCCAGCCCTGGCTGCACGCCCGCCCCGAGGTATCGATCGCACTCCTGCGCGCCATCGCCCGCCGGCTGCGCCGGACCAACGACGTGATGTCCGACCTGGTCTTCTCCGACGTGCCCGGGCGCGTCGCCAAGGCCCTGCTGGACCTCTCGCGCCGCTTCGGCGTGCAGTCCGACGAGGGCATCCACGTCGCCCACGACCTCACCCAGGAGGAGCTGGCCCAGCTGGTCGGCGCCTCCCGCGAGACGGTCAACAAGGCGCTCGCCGACTTCGCCGGCCGCGGCTGGCTGAAGCTGGAGGCCCGCGCCGTGGTCCTGATGGACGTCGAGCGGCTCTCCCGCCGCTCGCGCTGACCCGGCCGGCCGGAGCCTCCGCTCCGGCCCGCCCGGCGCGCCGTCGGTCCCACCGACGACGAGGGCCCGTCCACCGATGCGGTGGACGGGCCCTCGCGCGTGTCCGGTGCGGCTCCGGGCGGTCGGCCCGGCCGGCGGTCAGATCAGCCCGTGGTCCTCCAGGTACTGGAGCTGGGCCCGGACCGACAGCTCGGCCGCGGGCCAGAGCGCGCGGTCCACGTCCGCGTAGACCCGGGCCACCACCTCGTCCGCCGTCCGGCAGCCGGCCTCGACCGCGGTCTCCACCTGGGCGAGCCGCCCGGCCCGGTGCGCCAGGTAGTACTCGACGGCGCCGAGCGCGTCCGCGAGCACCGGCCCGTGGCCGGGCAGCACCGTGCGCACGCCGTGCTCGGTCGCCATGTTCTGCAGGTGGCGCAGCGAGTCCAGGTAGTCGCCGAGCCTGCCGTCGGGGTGGGCCACCATCGTGGTGCCCCGGCCGAGGACGGTGTCGCCGGTGAGGACCGCGCCGTCCGCCGGCAGGTGGAAGGTCAGCGAGTCCGAGGTGTGCCCGGGGGTGGCGACCACCCGCAGGTCGAGGCCGCCGATCTCCAGCCGCTGGCCGTGCGTCAGGCCCTCGGAGCCGAGCCGGTACGCCGGGTCCAGGGCGCGGACGTCGGTACCGGTCAGCTCGGCGAACCGCGCGGCGCCCTCGGAGTGGTCGGCGTGGCCGTGGGTGAGCAGGGTGAGCGCGACGCGCTTGCCCCGCTGCTCGACGGTGTCGATCACCCGGCGCAGGTGCCCCTCGTGCAGCGGGCCCGGGTCGACGACCACCGCGAGGTCCGAGCCGGGCTCGGAGAGCAGCCAGGTGTTGGTGCCGTCCAGCGTCATCGGCGACGGGTTGGGCGCCAGCACGCAGACTGCCCGGGGGGTGGCCTCGCCGCCGATGCCGGCGGCGGGGTCACCCGGGAGGATTCCGCTCACCGGCCGCTCCCGCCGAGTCGGCCGCCCTCGCAGGTCCGGTCGAGCACGCGTCCGGGCAGTGTCCGGACGATGGCGCGCAGCCCCGGTATGCCGTCGTCGACGACCGCGCCCTCACAGGCGAGCGGGCGGGGGGTCAGGCTGCGGGCGGGCATCTCGCGCGCCGTCCGGCGAGCCACGTCGTTGTGGGTCATCGGCGTCGATCCTTCCTCGGGCGGTGTCGGTTCATCGGATGTATCGGTTCATCGGCTCGGAGGTTCGGGAGGCCGGGGATCCGGGATCCGGGATCCGGGGGCCGGGCCCCGGGTGCCCCGAGGCCGGGTCGTCAGCGGTCTTCGGGAAAGTCTCCATCGATGGTCAGCTCTTCATACCCCGACCATCGAACCGTCATTCGATCCCCCCGGACCTCGGCGGTGCCGAGGATCGGGTGCAGCGAACGCCCCGCCGCGGCCTCCAGCGCCTGCGCGGCGCTGCGCACCGGCAGCAGCTCCCGCAGCACGGTCACGGTGGGCGGCAGCATCCCGAACACGCCGTCCTCGTGGCCCCGGACGGCCTCGGCCGGAGAGAGCCAGGCGACCCGGTCGGCCTCGCCGACCTCCAGCGCGGCCCGCTGACCGGGCGGCAGGGCCGCGACGAAGAACCAGGTGTCGTACCGGCGCTCCTCGAACGCCGGGGTGACCCAGCGGGCCCAGCCGGCCAGCAGGTCGCTGCGGAGCAGCAGGCCGTGCTCACGGAGGAAGGCGGCGAAGGAGAGCTCGTGGGCCTCCAGGGCGGCGCGCTCCGCGCTCCAGTCCCGGGGTTCGGCGGTGCTGTCGGCGTCCGGGCCGGCCAGCAGGACGCCGGCCTCCTCGAACGTCTCGCGGACGGCGGCGCAGACCACCGCCTGCGCGGTCCGGGCGTCCACACCGAGCCGCTCGGCCCACTCCTGCGGGCCGGGCCCGGCCCAGCCGAGCTCGGCCTCGGCGTCGCGCGGGTCCACCCCGCCACCCGGATAGGCGTACATGCCCGCCGCGAACGCCATCGAACTGCGCCTGCGCAGCAGATAGGCCTCCGGCCCGGTCGCCGTGTCCCTCAGCAGCACCACGGTGGCGGAGGGCCGGGGCTCCGGCGGGATCACCTCGCCGGACTCGACCGCCCGGATCCGGGCAGGCCAGCCGGGCGGCATCGGGAGCGTCGTTGCTCGCTGGTCCATGCCCGGATGCTAAGCGCACGAGGGCGGGGTTGGACAGGGCCGACCCCACCCTCGTGATCGGTCTCAGGCCTTGACCCGGACCTGCAGCTCGACCTCGACCGGGGCGTCCAGCGGCAGGACGGTGACGCCGACCGCGCTGCGGGCGTGCACACCGGCCTCGCCGAGCACCTGGCCGAGCAGCTCGCTGGCGCCGTTGATGACGCCGGGCTGGCCGGTGAAGTCGGCGGCGGAGGCGACGAAGCCGACCACCTTCACGACCCGCTCGACCAGGTCCAGGTCACCGACCACCGACTTCACCGCGGCCAGCGCGTTGAGCGCGCAGATCTGCGCGAGCTCCTTGGCCTCCTCCGGGGTGACCTCGGCGCCGACCTTGCCGGTGGTCGGCAGCTTGCCGCCCACCATCGGCAGCTGGCCGGAGGTGAAGACGAACTCGCCCGAGCGCAGGGCCGGCACGTAGGCGGCGACCGGCGCGGCCACCGGCGGCAGGGTCAGACCGAGCTCGGCGAGCTTCTCCTCGACCTTGCTCATGCGTTCTTCTCCCGCTTGAAGTAGGCCACCAGCTGCTCCGGGTTCGGGCCGGGCACGACCTGGACGAGCTCCCAGCCGTCCTCGCCGAAGTTGTCCAGGATCTGCTTGGTGGCGTGCACGAGCAGGGGCGCCGTCATGTATTCCCACTTGGTCATGGCCAGACTCTAGACGAGCGGCGGGGGCGAACGGGGCGGCCTGCGGACCGGCGTGTGAGGTGGCCCACAATCCGGGCATGATTCAGGCCCGGCCTCCCCGATGCTCCCGGCATCCGGCGCGGTCCCTGGTTACCCTCGCGGGAGGGCACCTGCGCGGTGGCGGCCCTCGGAACGGCCCTCGGCCCTCGGAGACGGACGGAGACGGAGCGTGGCACGCACCCCCGGCCAGGCGGCCCGGCGTGATCCCGACTGGGAGGGCGTCCGGCTGCACGTGGTCAGCGGCAAGGGCGGCACCGGGAAGACCAGCCTCGCCGCGGCGTTGGCGCTGGCCCTCGCGGCCGAGGGGCGGCGGACGCTGCTGATCGAAGTGGAGGGCCGGCAGGGGATCGCCGAACTGTTCGGGATCGCCGCACTGCCGTACGAGGAACGCCGGATCGCGTCCGTCACGCGCGCCCAGCTGGGGCTGCCCGGCAGGGGCGGCGCCGGGTCCGGCAGCGGCGAGGTGTACGCGCTGGCCATCGACACCGAGCAGGCGCTGCTGGAGTACCTCGACATGTTCTACAAGCTCGGACGGGCCGGGAAGGCGCTCCAGAAGGTCGGCTTCGTCGACTTCGCCACCACCGTCGCCCCCGGCGTCCGGGACGTGCTGCTCACCGGCAAGGCCTGCGAGGCGGCCCGGCGCAAGGCACCGGACGGGCGCCGCACGTACGACGCGGTGGTGATGGACGCGCCGCCGACCGGCCGGCTCACCCGCTTCCTGAACGTGAACTCCGAGGTGGCCGGACTGGCCCGGTTCGGGCCGATCCACACCCAGGCACAGGCCGTGATGCGGGTGCTGAAGTCGCCGGAGACCGCGGTGCACCTGGTCACCCTGCTGGAGGAGATGCCGGTGCAGGAGACCGTGGACGGCTTCACCGAGCTGCGCGAGGCCGGCCTCCCGGTCGGCGGGGTGATGGTGAACATGGTCCGGCCGCCGGTGCTGGACGCGGCGGCCGTGGCCGCGGTGGACGGGGACCACCGCGAGGAGGTCGCGCTGGCCCTCGGCGAGGCGGGCCTCGGCGGGCGCTCGCGCAAGCCGGAGACCGTCCGGGCGGCGGTCGACCCGCTGCTCGACCCGCTGCTGGAACAGGCCCGGGAGCACGCCGAGCGGGTGGAGCTGGAGCGCGAGCAGCGCGCCGACCTGCAGCAGCTGAAGCTCCCGAGCTACGAACTCCCGCTGCTGGGCGAGGGTGTGGACCTCGCCGGGCTGTACCGGCTGGCGGGCGAACTGAAGCGTCAGGGGGCGGCGTGAGCGGGAACGGGAGTGCGAGCGGGATTGCTGGCGGGAGTGCTAGCGGGAACGGGAGTGCGAGCGGCGGTGCGAGCGGGAACGGTGGGCAGGACGGGCAGGGCGTGGGTGACAAGCACGGCGCGGGCAGCGGGCAGGACACCGGCACCGAGCGGGGCAGCCACCTCGACATGGACCGGCTGATCGACGACCCGGGGACCAGGATCATCGTCTGCTGCGGCTCGGGCGGCGTCGGCAAGACCACCACCGCCGCGGCGCTCGGACTGCGGGCGGCCGAGCGCGGCCGCAAGGTCGTCGTGCTGACCATCGACCCGGCCCGCCGGCTGGCCCAGTCGATGGGCCTGACCGAGCTCGACAACACCCCCCGCGTCGTCAAGGGCGTCACGGGCGAGGGCGAGCTCCAGGCCATGATGCTCGACATGAAGCGGACCTTCGACGAGGTCGTGCTGGCCCACGCCGAGCCCGAGCGGGCCCGGGCGATCATGGAGAACCCGTTCTACCAGTCCCTGTCGGCCGGCTTCGCGGGTACGCAGGAGTACATGGCGATGGAGAAGCTCGGCCAGCTCCGCGCTGCCGAGGAGTGGGACCTCATCATCGTCGACACCCCGCCGTCCCGCTCCGCGCTGGACTTCCTGGACGCACCGAACCGGCTCGGGTCCTTCCTCGACGGCAAGGTGATCCGGATCCTGACCGCCCCGGCCAAGGTCGGCGGACGCAGCGCGATGAAGTTCCTCAACGTCGGGATGGGCCTGCTCACCGGCACCCTGGGCAAGATCTTCGGCGCCCAGCTGCTGACCGACGTACAGACCTTCGTCAGTGCGATGGACTCGATGTTCGGCGGCTTCCGCGAGCGCGCCGACCGGACGTACCAGCTGCTCAAGGCGCCGGGGACGGCGTTCCTGGTGGTGGCCGCGCCGGAGCGGGACGCGCTGCGCGAGGCGGCCTACTTCGTCGACCGGCTGGCCGCCGACCGGATGCCGCTGGCCGGGCTGGTCCTCAACCGGGTGCACCGCACGGGCGCCCCGCAGCTCACCGCCGAACGTGCGCTGGCGGCGGCCGAGGCCCTGGAGGAGAACGGCTCGGAGCACACGTCACCCGAGGCGGAGCTGCTCGCGGCCGGACTGCTGCGGCTGCACGCCGAGCGGATGCAGATCATGTCGCGGGAGCGCCGCACCCGTGACCGCTTCGTCTCGGTCTACCCGGACGTGCCCATCGTCGAGGTCGCCGCGCTGCCCGGGGACGTGCACGACCTGGACGGGCTGCGCGCGATCGGCGACCGCCTCAGCGGCGCCGTGTAGCGCTCCGGCACCGGCCCCCGCGACGCCGCTCCCCCGTGGCGTCGCTCCCGGACCGTTGCCGTCCAGCTCGTGAACCGCCGTCGGGTGGCTGTCGCGCCCGTCGGCTCCGTGACCTGCCGGCCCCCGTGGGGCGCCGGCGCCGTACCCGGCCGTGCGGGCCGCTCAGCACCGTGCTGGCCGCGCTCAGCGCCGGGGTGGGCCGCTCAGCACCAGGCAGGTCGCTCAGCCCGCCTGGGCGTAGTCCGTCAGTATCACACCGGTGGCGAGGGACTCCTCGTACTCGGTGCGGGCCGTCTCCAGCAGCCGCCGCCACGACATCACGGTCGGCCGCCGGCGCAGCAGCGCCCGCCGCTCGCGCTCCGTCATCCCGCCCCAGACCCCGAACTCCACCCGGTTGTCCAGTGCGTCCGCCAGGCACTCCGTGCGAACGGGGCACCCGCTGCACACCGCCTTGGCGCGGTTCTGCGCCGCCCCCTGGACGAACAGTTCGTCCGGATCACTAGTGCGGCAGGCGGCCTGCGCACTCCAGTCGTCTACCCAGCCCATGCCGGCGCCGTCCTCTCCCGAATCGAGGCTCCCCCACGGCGGCAACGGCATATTCACCGTTGCCAGTTGAGGACGTTACGGAAGAACGACAGCTTGCAACAGCCCCTTCGGGCTCAATCTCGAATGACCCGATCGGACTATGGGTATCGGTCAGCTCACTCGTTGGAGTGATCGCAGGTCGCAAGCCTTGCCAAGAAACCCGGGGGAACTCTCGCCACGCGAGCCGTTACGGAGAGCCACCAAAAGTGGGTGGACAGCTGCCAACAGCTGCCTCAAAAACCGGCCAGAGAGGGGCAATTCGGGCAATCCTCATCACTCACAAGAGTGAGTGATGTTGACGCACCGAAGCTGTCGCAAGCTTGTGACAAGCCTAGGCGAACACCTGCCCCTATGTACGGGATTCGGCGACGTAGGGTTCTCCCCATGGCACCGAAGCGCCCCCAGGCACCCCAGCCCCCAGGCAACCCCGGAGCTCCGAGCGGCCGGCGCCGCGGGTCACCGCTCGACTTCGCGGGACACGGAGTGAAGTTCCTGGGCGTCAGCGTGCTCTCCGGAGTACTGCTGGCCGGCATGGCCCTGCCCGCCGTCGGCGCGCTCGGGCTGACCGCCAAGAGCACGGCGGAGAGCTTCGACGACATCCCCGACGACTTCAAGACCCCGCCGCTGACGCAGGCCACGCAGATCTTCGACGCCAAGGGCGGGCTGATCGCCAAGGTCTACGAGCGCGACCGCACGGTGCTCACGGCGGACCAGATGTCCCCCTACATGCGCCAGGCGCAGGTCGACATCGAGGACGCGCGCTTCTACGAGCACGGCGCCGTCGACCTCAAGGGCGTGCTGCGCGCGGTCAGCAAGAACGCGGAGAGCGGCACCGCCTCCCAGGGCGCCTCGACGCTGACCCAGCAGTACGTGAAGAACGTCAACGTGGAGAAGGCCGGCGACGACCAGGCCGCCGTCCTGGACGCGCAGCGCAAGACGCTCGGGCGCAAGGTCCAGGAGCTGAAGGTCGCGATCAAGTTGGAGGAGGACCTGACCAAGGACCAGATCCTCACCAACTACCTCAACATCACCTTCTACGGCCACCAGGCCTACGGGGTCGAGGCCGCGGCCCAGCGCTACTTCAGCAAGAACAACAAGGACCTCACCGTCGCCGAGGCCGCCACGCTGGCCGGCATGGTGCAGAACCCGTCGCAGTACGACCCGGTGCGCTACCCCGAGAACACGGTGAAGCGCCGGAACGTGGTGCTCGACAAGATGGTCGAGAACAAGCACATCACCGCGGACCAGGCCAAGGAGGCCAAGGCCGCGCCGCTGGGTCTGAAGTACAAGGACCCGCAGAACGGCTGCATCACCGCCCAGGCGGGCATGGGCTTCTTCTGCGACTACGTCCGGCACGTGGTCAAGCAGGACCCGGCGTTCGGCAAGAGCGTCGCGGACCGGAAGAAGTTCTGGGACCAGGGCGGACTGAACATCTACACCACCCTGGACCCGGACAAGCAGGCCGCCGCCCAGAACGCGGTGACCTCCAAGGTCAAGGTCACCGACTCGGTGTCGGCCGCCGCGACCATGATGGAGCCGGGCAGCGGCAAGATCCTGGCGATGGCCCAGACCCGCCCCTACGGCCTGGACCCCAACAAGAACCAGACCGTCGTCAACCTCAACGTCGACGCGGCGATGGGCGGCGGCAACGGCTTCCAGACCGGATCGACCTTCAAGCCGATCCTGGCCGCGGCCGCGCTGGAGTCGGGGATGTCCCCCACCCAGCCGTTCCCGTCCGAGAACAAGATCGACTACCCGTCGATGTCCACCTGCGCGGGCACCTGGAAGAACACCGACAAGCCCAAGGCGACGGTGAAGAACGAGTCCACCTCCGAGGTCGGCCCGTACGAGCTCAAGCAGGCCATGGCACTGTCGGTGAACACCTACTTCGTGCAGATGGAGCAGCAGGTCGGCCTCTGCGCGATGAAGCAGATGGCCAACAAGCTCGGCATCACCCAGTCCGCGAAGGGCGACGCGTTCCAGGAGGTGCCCTCGATGGTCCTCGGCACCCAGGAGCTCTCGCCGCTGACCATGGCGAACGTCTACGCGACCTTCGCCGCGCGCGGCAAGTACTGCACCCCGATCGCGATCAACAAGATCAGCACGGTCGACGGCAAGGACGTCAAGGTCCCGCAGTCCACCTGCAGCCAGGCCTTCTCCGAGCAGACCGCGGACGCCCTCAACACCGTCCTGCTCAACGTGACCGAGAAGGGCACCGCGGCCGCCCTCGGCCTGGAGGACGGCCGGCAGATCGCCGGCAAGACCGGTACCACCGACGAGAAGAAGGCCGCCTGGTTCAGCGGCTACACCCCGTCCCTCGCCACCTCGGTCTGGCTCGGCGGCCCGGCCGGCGGCGTGAAGATGAAGAACATCACCATCGGCGGCAAGTACTTCCCCGAGGTCTTCGGCGCAGACGGCCCCGGCCCGATCTGGCAGCTGGCGATGAACCAGGCGCTCAAGGGCTCGCCGAAGGACCAGATCCAGACCATCAACATCCCGGACCCGGCGCCCAAGCCCGACCCGAACGCGACCGCGCCGGCCACGCCGCCGGCGGGCGACGCCGCCGCGGCCGGTGGCGGCACCCCGGGCGGGAACCCCGGCGGCCAGCCGGGCGGCAACCCCGGCGGCGCCACCAACGCCGGCGGGATGATCGGCGGCGGCTTCACCTTCCCGCCGGGGATCATCGGCGGCGGGAACGGCAATGGCAACGGGAACGGGAACGGCGGCCGGCACTGACCGGCCCGCACTGACCGGCCGACAGCCTGGGACACCGAGAGGGGCGCCCTCCGAGCGATCTGCTCGGAGGGCGCCCCTCTTGTTGGTGCGGGTGGTGCGGCCGCGTCTTCGCGCGGCGCGTCCGTGCGGCGCGTCGCGGGGGCCGTGTCCGTGCGGCGCGTGCGCCGTGTCGCCGGCGCCCGCCCGGCCGTCGAGGCCGTCGGGGCCGTCGGGGCCGTCGGGGCCGTCGGGGCCGTCAGCCGGTGAGCGCGGCCTTGACCGCGGCGGCGACGCGGCCGCCCTCGGCCAGGCCGTCCACCTTCGGCTTCACCAGCTTCATCACGGCGCCCATGCCCTGCGGGCCGGTCGCGCCGCTCTCCGCGACGGCGGCGGCCACGATCGCCGTCAGCTCCTCGTCGGACAGCTGCTTGGGCAGGTACCCCGCCAGCAACTCCCCCTCGGCCCGCTCCCGCGCGGCCTGCTCCGTCCGGTCGGCGGCGTCGAACGCCTCGGCCGCCTCCCGGCGCTTCTTCGCCTCGCGAGCCAGCACCTTCAGCACCTCGGCATCCGAGAGCTCCCGCTTCTCCTTGCCGGCCACCTCCTCGCTGGTGATGGCGGAGAGCGTCAGCCGGATGGTGGCCGAGCGCAGCTCGTCCCGGTCCCGGATCGCGGCCGTGAGGTCCTGGTGCAACTGCTCCTTGAGCGTGGTCATGGCCCAGAGTCTCCCACCTGCGGCGATCGGCTGCCCGCCATTAACGCCGGAGCATCGACGGTGGAGCGCGCACGGGCCGCGGTCGCGGGAGACTCCTCGCACCTCATGGTAACTCTTTATAGTGGTTACATGACTGACGAACGGGCGACCGGACTGGTACTGCACACTCCCGGAGGTGCGCGCTACCTCTTCGACCCCGGCGCGCTCTGCCTGGAGCTCCTCACCACCGGCGGCCCCGGCGACTACGCCCGGTACGAGGTGCTGCACCACCCCGAGGACCTCACCCGGTGGCTGGAGCTGTCCCGGCTGGAACTCCCCGAGGAGGGCGTCCGCGTCGACGTGGGGCAGCTGACCGCCACCCGGACCCTGCGGGACGCGCTCTGGCGCCTCGCGGCGGCCCGGGCACACGGCGAGGCGGGGGCCGGGGCGGACTACGCCGTACTCAACCGCGCCGCCGCCCACCCGCCGCTCGTCCCGCAGATCGGCCCGGACGGCGCGGCCGCCACCCCGCTGCCGGCCGACGGCGACCAGGTCCTCTCCGCCCTCGCCCGTGACGCCATCACCCTGCTCACCGGCCCCTACGCGGACCGGGTCCGGGAGTGCGGCGGCCACAACTGCCGCCTGATCTTCGTCGACACCTCGCGGCCCGGCCGACGGCGCTGGTGCTCGATGGAGCACTGCGGCAACCTGCACAAGGTCCGCGCCCTCCGGGCCCGACGCGACGAGGCCGAGCGAACGGACCCCGCCACCGGGTCGGCCTGACCGGCCGGGGCCGACCGGGGCGGCGGCACGGTCCGGCGCAGGTGGCGGCACGGGCATTCGGACCACAGCGGCGTGTCCTCCCCGGCCCACCGGACGTTCACCGGCTGATCCACCGTCTGAGAGCATGGAGCGATGCGACCGCTGTACTCCGTCCCCCTCGGAATCGCCGCCACCGGCGCCGCCTGCCTCGCCTACTCCGCCGGGTACGAGGTCCGTTCCTTCCGGCTCCGCCGGGTCGAGGTCCCCGTCCTGCCCAAGGGCGCCCGCCCCCTCCGGGTACTGCAGGTCTCGGACATCCACATGGTGAGCGGCCAGGGCAAGAAGCAGCGCTGGCTGCAGAGCCTCGCCGGACTCCGGCCCGACCTGGTGGTCAACACCGGCGACAACCTCTCCGACCCGCTCGGCGTCCCCGCCACGCTCGACGCGCTCGGGCCACTGATGGACTTCCCCGGGGTCTACGTCTTCGGCTCGAACGACTACTACGGCCCGGCCCGCAAGAACCCGGCCCGCTACCTCCAGGCGATGCGCAGCGGCGCCCACGGGATGAATAACCCCGACGGCACCGCGCGGCGCGGCATCACCGGCGCCGTGCACAACCCGTGGGAGAAGCTGCGCGACGGCTTCGACGCGGCCGGCTGGCTCGACCTCACCAACACCCGCGGCCGGCTGAACATCGGCGGCCTCGACCTCGAGTTCACCGGCCTGGACGACCCGCACATCCGCCGCGACCGCTACAGCGAGGTCACCGGCGGCCCGTCCGCCGACGCCGACCTCTCGCTGGGCATCGTGCACGCGCCCTACCTGCGCGTCCTGGACGCCTTCACCGCCGACCGCTACCCGCTGATCCTGGCCGGCCACACCCACGGCGGCCAGCTCTGCGTCCCCTTCTACGGCGCCCTGGTCACCAACTGCGACATCGACTCCAAGCGGGTCAAGGGCCTCTCCACCCACCAGGCCGGCGGCCGCCGCGCCTTCCTCCACGTCTCGGCCGGCTGCGGCACCAACCGCTACACCCCCGTCCGCTTCGCCTGCCCGCCCGAGGCCACCCTCCTCACCCTCACCCCCTCCCGCTGACCTGCGGCGGAGCCCCCCGGGGAATCGGATTTCGTCTCTCGGCAAGCGTCCGGTAGAGTTCTACTCGTTGCGAAGGAGACGGAGCAACAAACCGCAGGACCGGGGTGTGGCGCAGCTTGGTAGCGCGCTTCGTTCGGGACGAAGAGGCCGTGGGTTCAAATCCCGCCACCCCGACCCAGTAACACCAGCTCAGGGCCGGTGACCCGTAAGGGTCACCGGCCCTGACTGCTTTTCCCGGGGTCCGGAGAGGCCGCCGGCCGGGGCGACTCCCGGTGGGCGGTGGCTGACCCGCCCTCAGGAGTGGAATCGGGGGCGGGACTCCCGTGACGTGCGCCACGGGCGGGGTGGCCGTCGAGTGGATCGTCGCCGTGGGTGCGGGGCCGGGTGGGCCCGTTCGTTCTCCGCGGCGGTGGTGATCTGCTCGACGGCGCCGGCCGCGCGGGTCAGTGGGTGGGGGCGTCGGGGTGGGGGACGACGGTGACGACGGTGGAGCAGGAGGTGGCGCCGTCGGGGCCCTGGTGGAGGGTCACGCCGATGCGGTCGCGGCCGGCCGGGTCGCGGGCCAGGCGGGCGGCCTCGACCAGGCAGGGCTCGTCGAGTTCGACGTAGCTGGTGAAGACGCACTCCATGGCGACCGCCAGGACGGGGGCCGGGGAGCAGAGGGCCTGGGCGGCCTGGCGGCAGGCGTCGAGGAGCAGGGCGCCGGGCGCGTGGTCGACGGGGTGGTCGAAGTAGACCGGGTGGGAGGTGTCGACCCGCAGCTGCCAGCGCCGGGCGTGGTCGGTGGCGGAGAGGGCGACGTCCTGCGAGGTGGTGGCATCGGGTCTCGCGGTGCGTATCGGGGGCCCGGGCGGCACGGCGCGTGCCATCGCCGTGGCGGCGTCGGCGTGGTCCCCGCGCAGCCGCCGGTAGATGGCCGGGGCCTGGACGGTGAAGCGGGTCTGGGCGGTGGCGAGCGGCTCGCCGGCCCGGCTCACCATGTAGGAGAGGGTGAGGGCGCAGACCCGGTTGCCGCGGCGGACCACGTCCTGGCAGACCACGTCCAGCTGGACCTCGTCGCCGTCCCGCTCGGCGGGGCGGTCGGCCAGGAGCAGCTCGGGGACCAGTGCGAAGCCGAACCGGTCCCAGACGAGGTGGTGCCCGAGCGGGACGTCGAAGGCGGCGTGGGAGAGCAGCGGGAAGCTCTGCCGGACCGTCTCGACCAGCAGCATCGGGTCGTAGAGCCCGCTGTCGGCGCGATCGCGGGGCCAGCGGGCGGTCACCCGGTAGGCGTCCGGACCGGTGGCCTTCCAGCCGGTCAGCAGCACTTCTTCGGCCGCGCGCTTGTGGACGAGTTCCTTGGGCACGGTGGTCGCAGCAGTCATGGTGCTGCCGTGGTCTGTGCGATACATGTGTGCACTCCCCCAGAATGGCCACTGGCGTGGTTGGTGGAGCCTCCGTTGTGTACGCCGGGCCCCGCTGCAAATAACGTAGAGGTCGTTCTTTTTGTTTGTCGAGGAGTTTGGAGTCACTGTGACGCGAGCGAAGCAGGACCGAGCCGTACGCACCCGCGGGACGATCCTGAGGGCCGCCGCACAGGTCTTCGACGAGTACGGTTTCAGCGGCTCAAGCGTCAATAAGATCATCACACAGGCGGGCACCACCCAAGGCGCAATGTACTTCCACTTCCGGTCGAAGGAGGAACTGGCCAAGGCGGTGATGGACGAGCAGGCCGCCGACCTGGAACTGCCGGACCGGCCGGCCGGTCTGCGTCAGCTCCTCGACCTCAACCTGTACCTGGCCGACGAGCTGCGGGAGAACGTGCTGCTGCGCGCGGGCGTCACGCTCGCCGTCGAGCAGGGCCAGCTCGGCCTGCGGGACGTCCGGCCGTACGAGATGTGGGCCGAGCAGTTCTGCGCCGAGCTGGAGGAGGCCCGCAAGGCCGGTGAGCTGCTGCCCGACGTCGACTCGGCGGAGTTCTCCCAGGTCCTGGTCGGGGCCTACACCGGCACCCAGGTCATGTCCCACCTGCGCAGCAACCGCGCCGACCTGCCGGAGCGGATCGCCCGGCTCTGGTGGTACCTGCTGCCCGGGATCGCGACCGCGCCGGTCGTGAAGACCCTGCGGGGCGTCCTCGCGGAGCGCGGGCACCGGGCGTGACGCGCATCCTGCTGACCGGGGCCGGCGGCTTCATCGGCTCCGCGGTGCTCGCCGCGCTGCGCGCCCGGCCGGAGACCGGCGTGATCCGGGCCGTCGCCCGCTCCGCCGCGCCGCCCGGGACGGTCCGGGTCGCGGCGGACCTCACCGACCCGGCGACCCTGCGCGGCGCGGCCGACGGGGCCGACGTCCTGGTCCACCTCGCCGCCGCCGTCTCCGGTGACGAGGACGCCTGCGCGGCGGTCAACGTGCTCGGCACCCGGGCGCTGCTCGCCGAGGCCGCCCGGGCGGGCGTGGGGCGGATCGTCCACCTCTCCACCACCGCCGTGTACGGCCCCGGCCCGCACCGGGGCATCGACGTGGACGGGGTGACCCCGGCGCCCGTCTCGGCGGCCAGCCGGACCAGACTGATCGGGGAGCGCGCGGCGCTCGACGCCGGCGCGGTGGTGCTGCGCGCGCCGCTGGTGCTGGGTGCCGGGGACCGCTGGGTCGTGCCCTGCCTGGCCGAACTCACCCGGCGGGTGCCGGCCCGGTGGGACGGCGGCGCGGCCCTGCTCTCGCTGGTCGCGGTGGAGGACCTGGCCCGGCTCGTCGCCGGGCTGGCGCTCGGGCCGGAACGGCCACCGAGCGGGGTCCACCACGCCGGCCACCCCGAACCCGTCCGCAGCGGCGCCCTGTTGGACGCCCTGGCCGAGCACGGGGTACTGCCGCCGACCCCCGGTCAGGACTGGCCCTGGGAGCGCTGCCTGGCCGAACTGCGGCGGGTGCCCGGGGTGTTCAGCGAGCGGCAGTTCGCGCTGCTGGCCCAGGACCACTGGTACCGCAGCACGGAGATCTGGCGGTCGACCGGCGCCGATCCCGGGCCGGGACCGCTGCACCGGCTCGCCGCGGCCGCGCCCTGGTACCGGGACCACCTCGCGCGGACGGACGCCACGGCCACCGAACGGAGTTCCGAGGGAGTTGCCAAAGCTGCAAGCGGATGACGGCCGAGCGGTGCGTATGCGGCCCGCTCCGCGTAGCGTCGGGACTCCGTCGGATCGGCTCGGACCGACGCAGGGGTCCCGGCCTTCCGCCCGCCCCGCTCCGTCTGCTCGAAGGAGCCACTCCCGCTCATGCGGTTCGTCAGTCCCCCGCTCCAGGCCGTGGAGCCGGTGCCGACGCTCGGCCGGTGCGCCAGAGCAGCCCTCCCCGACGGCGGTGGGCGATGAAACAGGAACGCGCCCAGCACACCCGACGGGCCCTGCTGCGGGCCGCCGCGGGCGAGTTCGACCAGCACGGCTACGCCGGCACCTCGCTCTCCCGGGTCAGCCGGGCGGCCGGGGTAACGATGGGCGCGCTGACCTTCCACTTCCCCACCAAGGCCAGCCTGGCGGACGCCGTCCGCGCGGACGCCGTCGAGCTCACCCGGGCCGCCCTCGGGGGCCCGGCGGAGGGCGGCAGAACGGCGGAGGACGGGGCCACGGCGGGTGACAGGGCCCCGGCGGGTGTCGCGAGAACGGACGGCGGGCCTCCGGCCCGCGACAGCCCCGGCGGGGCCGACAGCGCCCCGTCGGGCTGCGGCACCGGCGAGGTGGCGCGGCTGACCGACGTGCTCACCCGGCTGCTCCAGGACGAGCCCAGCGTCAGCGCGGCGGCCAGACTGGCCTGGGAGCAGCCCGGCTCGGCCGACAACTGGTACGCCAGCTGGATCCCCGTCCTGCGAGGGCACCTGACGCGGCACCGGCCGGGCGTCCCCGGACTTCGGGCCGACGGGTCGAACGGCCCCGGGCCGCAGGACTCTGCGGCACAGCACGACCTCGCAGCACAGGGCCCCGCAACACAGGGCCTCGCAGCACAGGGCGACCCCGACGGACAGCGCCCCGCAGCACAGCGCGCCCCCCACGGGCAGGGTCCCGGGGACCGGATGGCCCCGACGGCGGCGGCCGCCGATGCGCAGGACCTCGAAATCCTGGTGCACTGCCTCGTGGTGGGCTCGGAGGCCCTGCGGCGCGGCGTCGTGCCGGTGGGCGGGGCGACCGCCCCCACCGGGGACGAGCTCCGGCAGCGGCTCCGCAGGCTCTGGCACCGCACGCTGGCCGGCCCCTCGGCCTGACGCCGTCCCTCCGTATGCGCCCCGTGGCCGGGCTCAACACCGGCGCGGTACCGGCGCGGTACCGGCGCGGTACCGGCGCAGGAGCAGCGCACCCCCATGCTCCGCGCCCTGCGATGGCAGGTGTGCGCCGGGGCGCACACACCCCGGCATACGAACTTGTCAGAATCGTGCCAGCGCTCACCTCGACCCCCAAAACAAAGCGATCGTTCGCTATTCTTCCCGAGACGGCACTCACGGCACCTCACGATCCCGGGGAGCTCACATGGACGCGCAACACCTGCCGCCGGCCGGCGAAGCATCGGTCTCCCGGTTCGCCGAGCAGGTCTTCGCCCACCTGCCCCGGATAGACCAACGCCGCTGGGCCCACGCCTATCTACGCGGCCTGCTCGCCGCACCGGGCCGCAAGTCGTTGTCGAACATGGCCACCAGCCTGACCACGAGCCGGACCGCCGCGCTCTCGCTTCAGCAGTTCATCAACGGCAGCCCGTGGGACTGGCGGCCGGCCCGCCGCACCCTGGCCCGCCTCACCACCACCGGCCCGCGCCCGGTACGGGCCTGGACGGCCACCCTGGCGGTCATCCCCAAGCGGGGCGACCAGGCGGTCGGCGTCCACCGCCGCTTCGTCCCGGAGTTCGGCCGCACCATCAAGTGCCAGGCCGCGGCCGGGATGTTCATCGCCACCGACCGGCACGCCGTACCGGTCGACTGGTCGCTGCTGCTCGACGCCGACTGGACGGAGGACCGGGACCGCCGGGTCCGCGCCCGGATCCCGGACTCCGTCACCCCGCGCCCGGCCGACCGGACGGTGCTCGACATGGTCGACCGGCTGGCCGCCCACCTCCCCGTCGCCCCGCTGGTCGCGGACCTCACGGTGGTCGACGACCTGCCGCCGCTGATGTCGGCGCTCGCCCGCCGGGGCGTCCCGTACCTGCTGGAGGCCCGGCCGCACCAGGCCGTCCGCCCCGTCCTGCAGGCCACCACCGGGCGGTTCGGCCGGATCCAGCAGGACGCCGTGCCGGTCGAGTCGCTCCTCCCGCGCCAGCGGCCGCGCACGCCCGGCACCCCGCAGCCGACGCTGCGCTGCGTCCCGGTCCTGACGCCCGGCGTCCAGGGCGCGCCCGTCCACCGGCTCTGGGTGCAGGACGCCCGCGGCGGCAGGGACCGGCGGTACTGGCTGACCAACCTCAGCGAGGACGCTCCCGCCGTGCTCGCCCTGCTCGGCACCGTGGCGACCACCCGGGACGCCGTGGACCGGCTGGGCGCCGACTTCGGCCTGCTGGACTTCTCGGGCCGTTCCTACCTCGGCTGGCACCACCACATGACGATGGTCTCGGCCGCGTACGCGCTCGGCCACGACCGGCCGGACCTGACCGGGACGCCGGCTCGCGAGGTGTTCCGCACCTCCGCCTGACCCCCGCCCACCCGGGGCCGCCCACCCGGGGCCGGCCGCCCGCGCGGCAGCGGGCCGGCCCCGGGAGCGCCTGCGCCCTACGCCACCAGCGCCGCGGCCTCCGCCTCCCGGGCCGCCGCGACCATGCCCGCCAGGGCGGCCCGGCTCGCCCCGAGGACCAGCAACTGCCGGTCGAGCGCCGCCAGCCGGTCTTCGAGCACCTCCAGCACGCACGAGTCCACCGTGTTCTCACCGCTCACACAGGGCAGCACATCGCGGATGGCACTGGTCGAGAGCCCCGCGCCCAGCAGGGCCCGGATCCGGCGCACGACCACCGGCGCGTCGGCGCCGTACCGGCGGTGGCCGCCGTCGCGCCGGCTGCTCTCCAGCAGCCCCTGCTCCTCGTAGTACCGCAGCAGGCGGACGCTGACCCCGGTCTGCGCCGACAGTTCACCGATCCGCATGTGACCCTCCGAACGCGCGGCCGCGCATCGCCCACCGACGGTGATTGTAACGCCGAAGGGAACACCCGGTCGCGCGCGGAGCGAGTCACCGACTCCGCTGCACGACACATGATTTGACGAACCGTCGGACCCGTGGGGAGGTTGGCGGCCGGACAGCGGAGAGGGCCGGGTGGCAGGGACGGGCACCGCTCTCCGTCCCGGTCGCCCGGCCCGCCGTTCGCGCCTGCGCCGATCCGTCAGCCGAGGATCCGGAACACCGAATCCGCCTGCCCCGCGTACGCGTTGCTCAGCGCGAAGGTCCGGCTGCTGGGGCGGAAGATTCCCACCGGCTCCGCGTTGCCGAGCCGGGAGCGGCGGTGCCGACGAGTTGCCGGCACGTCGGCGCCGCCGCTCCCGTGGGGGCAGCGTCAGAGGAGGTCCGGGAGGTCGGTGCGGGCGGTGACGCCGAGCTTGGGGTAGGCCTTGTAGAGGTGGTGGCCGACCGTGCGCGGGCTGAGGAAGAGCTGGGCCGCGATGTCGCGGTTGGTGAGCCCCCGCGCCGCCAGCCGGACGATCTGCAGTTCCTGCGGGGTGAGGGTGGCCAGGGGCCCCACCGGGGTGTCGGCGGGGGCCGGGGCGCCGGCTCCGGTGGCGGTGAGTTCGGTGCGGGCGCGGTCAACCCACGGGTGGGCGGCGAGCAGTTCGAAGGTCTCCAGGGCGGCGCGCAGGTGCGGGCGGGCGTCCGTGCGTCGGCGTTCGCGGCGCAGCCACTCGCCGTAGAGCAGCGCGGTGCGGGCCTGCTCGAAGGGGCGATGGGTGCCGTCGTGGAGGTCGAGGGCCGCGCGGTAGGCGGACTCGGCGAGTTCGTCCGGCCCGAGCAGTGCCTGGCAGCGCAGCCGCAGCGCCTCGGCCCACGGCACGGCGGTGGCGCCGGCCCAGCGGGCGAAGCGCTCGTACGGTTCGGCGGCCCGCTCCGGGGTGCCCAGCCGGACGGCGGCCTCGACCAGGTCGGGGACGGCCCGGGTGGCGCCCACGTGGTGGCGGTAGGGGCCGGTGGTGAGCGCCTGGAGGCGCTCGGCGGCGTCGGCGGCGCGGCCCCGGCCGAGGTCGAGCAGGGCGAGCGCCCACTGGGCCCAGGGCTCCCCGGGCGCGGGCGCGGGTTCGCCGCCGCCGGGCCCCGTCCCGGTGTTGGTATGGGTGAGCGCCGTCGCCGTCCGCGCGGTCGCGGTGAGCGCGGCGCACTCCTGCTCCGCGCCGCGCAGCGCGGCCAGGAAGCCGAGCAGGGCGCTGAGTTGGCTGACCCACTGGTGCTGGCCGGTGTCGCGGGCCAGCACCAGGGCCTCGGTGGCGGTGACCTCGGCGTCGCGGTGCCGCCCGTGGAACAGCTCCGCCTCGGCGAGGAAGAACTGAAGCGTGGGCAGCACCCCGACGGTGCCCTTGGCCCGGGCCTCGGCGACGAGTTCGGCGCCGAGTTCCACCGTTTCGGCGTCCCGGCCGAGGACCAGCGTCACCCCGCAGAGCTGGACCAGGTCGCTCGGCGTCTCGGCGCCCGCCCGACGGGCCGCCGCCGCGGTGTCGCGGGCGGCCGGCAGCGGCGGGGCCGGGCGGCCCAGCGCGGGCAGGACGGCCGCCGACAGGTGGTGGGCGAGCGGGGTGAGCGGATCCCCCTCCGCCAGCGGTAGCGCGGCGAGCCGGTCGAGCACGGCGACCACCGGCTCCTCGCCGGCGTACCAGGCCGCGTGGAAGGCCTGGAGCAGCATCCGGGCGGCGTGCGGCGCCTCGATGTCCGTACCGGCCGCGTCCAGCAGCAGCCGGTAGGCCGCCGGGTAGGAGCCGCGCCAGAAGTGCGCGGTGGCCCGGACCTGGTCCAGCAGGGCGTGCGCGAAGACGCTGTCCGTCCGGGCTCCGGCCTGCTCGGCGAGCGCCTCGGCCTGTGCCAGCTTGCCCTCCTCGGTGGCGGCCTCGGCCGCCAGCACCAGGCGCCGGGTGGCGCCGTCGCGGTCGGGGGTGAGCCGGGCGGCGCGCTCGTACGCGGCGGCGGCGCCGCCGTGCGCGCCCCTGGTCTCCGCGCTGACGGCGGTGCGCTCCAGGGCGTCGGCGAGGTCGGCGTCGGGCGCGGTGGCGGCGAGGGCCAGGTGCCAGGTCCGGCGGTCGCCGTTCTCCAGGGCTCCGCCGATGGCCCGGTGGACCGTCAGACGCTCTTGTGTCGGCGCGCGTTGCAGGATCGCGGCGCGCAGCAGCGGGTGCCGGAACGCGAGGCGGCGGTCGGCGCCCAGGGCGACCAGGCCCGCCTCCTCGGCGGGGGCGAGGTGGTCGGCGCCCACGCCGAGGGCGGCCGCGGCCTCCAGCACGACGTCGAGGTCACCGTTCTCCTCGGCGGCGGCGACCAGCAGCAGGGTCTGGGTGGCCGGCGGCAGACCGGTGACCTGGCCGTGGAAGGCGATCTGCAGACGGCTGGTGAGCGCCAGCCCGCCGGAGGCCGCCCCCGCCCGGTCGGCGGCGGATCCCTCGACCGGGACGGGCAGTTCGGTGAGCGCCAGCGGGTTGCCCGCGGACTCGGCGAGCATCCTGCGGCGGACGTCGCCGGTCAGCGCCGACGCGGTGCGGGAGTCGAGCAGCAGGGCGGCGGCGGGCTCGGCGAGCCCGGCCAGCCGGAGTTCGGGCAGGCCGGTCGGCGGCAGACCGTCGCCGGAGGTGCCGGAGGCGCCCGCGTCCCGGGTGGCGAGCAGGAGGACGACGCCCTCCGCCTGGAGCCTGCGGGCGGCGAGCAGCAGGGCGTCCAGCGAGGCCCGGTCCAGCCACTGCACATCGTCGACGACACACAACAGGGGCTGTTCGGAGGCGAGTTCGGCGAGCAGGCCGAGCGTCGCGAGACCGGTGAGCAGCCGGTCGCCGCCCGGCTGCGCCGGTGCGGCGGCGTCCCCCAGGCCGAACGCGCCCTCCAGGGACCGCCGTTGCG
The DNA here is from genome assembly GCF_055561235.1 of Kitasatospora sp. NPDC022856. Taxonomy (NCBI): domain Bacteria; kingdom Bacillati; phylum Actinomycetota; class Actinomycetes; order Kitasatosporales; family Streptomycetaceae; genus Kitasatospora; species Kitasatospora sp. NPDC022856. The sequence continues at coordinate 35,541 of NZ_JBVHHE010000031.1, forward strand.
GGCCAGGCAGGGCGGCGAGCCGGTCCAGCCCGGAGGCGAGCAGCAGGCTGAGCCCGGCGAACGGGAGTTCGGCCTCGTACTCGACGCCGGTCGCCCGGATCACCCGGAACGCGCCGCCGCCCGCCGCCACCGCGTACTCCAGCAGCGCGGTCTTGCCGATCCCCGGCTCGCCGCGCAGCACCAGCACCCCGCTGCGGCCCGCCTTCGCGCCGTCGAGCAGCGCGTCGACGACGGCCTGCTCCTGTTCCCGCCCGTAGAGCATCCCCATCCTCCGAACCCTACTGGCGTGGCCTACCTACGGCCCCGGCGGTGCGCCCGCTCCCCTACCCATCCGTGACGGATTCGCCGACCGGGCGTCGTCCGTACCTTCATGAGCAGCGGGAACGACCCGCCGAACCACCCAGCAGGACACGGGAGAAGACGATGAACGACATTCAGGTGACCGACCTCCACCGGCTCGCCGAGCGCTACCTCGCCGCCTGGAACGAGACCGACCCGGCCGCCCGCCGCAAGCTGGTCGACGAGGCGTGGGCCGAGGACGGCAGCTACACCGACCCGCTGGCCGCCGTCACCGGCCGGGACGGCGTCGACGCCCTGATCGGCGCGGCCCAGGCGCAGTTCCCCGGCCTGGAGTTCACCCTCGGTCCGGTCGACGCGCACCACGACATCGCCCGGTTCACCTGGAACCTCGGACCGGCGGGCGGGGAGGCGCTGGTGGTCGGGTTCGACGTGCTGGTCGCCGGTCCGGACGGCCGGATCGCCTCGGTGTACGGCTTCCTGGACCGCGTCCCGGGCGCCTGAGCCGCCGGAGGAGGCAACGGGGGCGGGCGACGCACCCGCCCCCTCGCCCGGCCGACCCCGTGCGCACCCACGCCCGACCCCCGCCCCGCTCCCGAAACCGCTCCCGACACCGCCGAGGAGAGCCCGCGATGAGCACCGCCCCGCCCACGCGTACCGACCTGCTTACGAGCACCGCCCCGCCCACCCGCACCGCCCTGCCCACGAGCCCGGTCACGGTCACGGCCGGGGCTGCGGCCGGGGCCGCGGCGCCCGCCACCCGGGGCCTGCTGCCGGTCGTCCTGACCGCCACCTTCATGACCGCCCTCGACGTCTTCGTGGTGAACGTCGCCGTCCCGTCCGTCCAGGCCGACCTGGGCGCCGGCCCGGCCGCCGTCCAGTGGGTGATCGCCGGTTTCGCCCTGGCGCTGGCCGCCGGGCTGATCACCGCCGGCCGGCTGGGCGACCGCTACGGGCGGCGCCGGGTGTTCGCCCTCGGCCTGGCCCTGTTCACGCTCGCCTCGGCCGGCTGCGGCCTGGCCCCGACCGCCGCCGCCCTGGTCGGCGCCCGGATCGCGCAGGGGCTGGCGGCGGCGCTGATGGGCCCGCAGGTGCTGGCCATCCTGCGCACCGCGTTCAGCGGTGCGGCGCAGGCCCGGGCGTTCGCGATGTACGGGCTGACGATGGGCGTGGGCGCGGTGTTCGGCCAGCTGATCGGCGGCGCGCTGATCCGCGCGGACCTCTTCGGCCTGGACTGGCGCAGCTGCTTCCTGCTCAACCTGCCGGTCGGCCTGGTCGCGCTGGGCCTGGTCCGCCGCTGCTTGCCGGAGTCCCGCGCCCCGCACCGCCCCGGGCTGGACCCGGTGGGCGTCCTGCTCGTCACCGTCGCGCTGACCGGCCTGGTGCTGCCGCTGATCCAGGGCCGCGAGGCCGGCTGGCCGCTCTGGACCTGGCTCTGCCTGGGCGCCGCCCTCGCCCTGCTCGCCGGCTTCGCCGTCCACCAGCACCGGCACACCGGGACGCCGCTGGTCGACACCGGTCTCTTCCGGAGCCGGGCCTTCGCCGCCGGGCTGCTCGCCCAACTCGCCTTCTGGCTCGGCCAGGCGTCGTTCTTCCTGGTGCTCGCCCTGCACCTGCAGCAGGGCCGCGGCCTGGACGCCCTCGGCTCCGGCCTGGTCTTCACCGCGATCGGCGCCGGCTACCTGCTCACCTCCACCACGGCGCACCGCGTCGCCGCCCGCCTCGGCCGCCAGGCGATCGCGCTCGGCGGGCTGCTGATGGCCGGCGGGCTGGGCCTGCTCGGCCTCGCCGTCCACGCCGGTGGGACGACCGGCGGCGTCTGGTGGCTGGCGCCGGGCCTGTTCGTGGACGGTCTCGGGATGGGGCTGGTGATAGCTCCGGTGACCAGCGTCGTGCTGGCCTCGGTCGAGCCCCGGCTGGTCGGGTCGGCCGCGGGGCTGTTGGCCACCGTGCAGCAGGTCGCCGGGGCGCTCGGGATCGCGCTGATCGGGATCGTCCACTACGGCGCCGGCGACCCGGTCACCGCCCTGGAGCGCAGCGTCGCCGCGCTGGCGGTGCTGGAGTTGCTGCTGGTGGGCCTGGTGCAGTTGCTGCCCCGCCGGACGCCCTGAGGGGAGCGCGGCAGGGCGGGTGGACCGGTCCCGGTCCACCCGCCCGTTCCGTTCACTCCCCCCGATCGGGTTGGATGGGTGGATGAGCGAGGAGAAGAGCGCCGTACCGGCGTGGGAGCAGCGGTTCAGGGCAGCCAGGGTTTCCCTCCCGGACTGGGCGGAGGACGCCCCCGACCGGTCGCTGTACGTGTCCAACGCGACCGGTACCTACGAGGTGTACGCCTGGGACCGCGCCACCGACACCCACCGGCAGGTCACCGACCGGCCGAACGGCACCACCGACGCCGAGCTGTCGCCCGACGGCGCGTGGATCTGGTGGTTCGACGACAACGACGGCGACGAGTTCGGGATCTGGCGCCGCCAGCCGTTCGCCGGCCGCCCGGAGGACGGCGCCGGCTCTCCCGACGAGGAGGCCGTGCCCGGCCTGGCCGCCTCCTACTCCGCGGGCCTCGCCCTCGGCCGGGACGGCACGGTGGTGGTCGGCCGCTCCACCGACGAGCACGGCACCACCCTCCACCTGCGCCGCCCGGGCGCGGCCGAGGCGGTGGAGATCTACCGCCACGAGGAGTACGGCGGCATCGGCGACCTCAGCTACGACAGCGCGCTGCTCGCCATCGACCACACCGAGCACGGCGACGCGATGCACTCGGCGCTGCGGGTCGTCCGGCTCGCCGACGGCGCGACCGTCGCCGAGCTGGACGAGGTCACCGGGCACCCGGAGCCGCGCGGCATCGCCTGCCTCGGCTTCGCACCGGTCGACGGCGACACCCGGCTGCTGGTCGCCCACCAGCGCACCGGCCGCTGGGAGCCGATGATCTGGGACGTGGCCACGGGGGCCGAGACCGCGCTGGCGCTCCGCGACGAGCAGGGCCGCGAGCTGCCCGGCGACGTCTCCGCCCAGTGGCGCCCCGACGCCCGCGCGCTGCTGGTCGAGCACGAGTACGAGGCGCGCAGCGAGCTGTTCTCGTACGCCCTCGACACCGGGGTACTGACCCGGCTGGAGACCCCGCGCGGCACCGTCGGCGGCGCGACCGCCCGCCCGGACGGCACGGTGGAGTTCCTCTGGTCCTCCGCCGCCGAGCCGTCCGCCGTCCGGTCCACCGCCGGCACGGTCGTCCTGCGGGCGCCGGGCCCGGTGCCGCCGGGCTCGGTACCGGTCGAGGACGTCTGGGTGGACGGCCCGGGCGGCCGGGTGCACGCGCTGGTCCAGCGCCCGGTCGGCGACGGCCCGTTCCCGACCGTCTTCGACGTCCACGGCGGGCCGACCCACCACGACAGCGACTCCTTCGCCGCCGGCCCGGCCGCCTGGCTGGACCACGGCTTCGCGGTGGTCCGGGTCAACTACCGCGGCTCCACCGGCTACGGCCAGGCCTGGACGGACGCGCTGCACGAGCGGGTCGGCCTGATCGAGCTGGAGGACATCGCCGCCGTCCGCGCCTGGGCGGTCGCGAGCGGGCTCGCCGACCCGGAGCGGCTGGTGCTCACCGGCGGCTCGTGGGGCGGCTACCTCACCCTGCTCGGCCTCGGCGTGCAGCCGGAGAACTGGACCCTCGGCGTCGCCGCCGTCCCGGTCGCCGACTACCTGACGGCGTACGACGACGAGATGGAGGCCCTGAAGTCCTTGGACCGCACGCTCTTCGGCGGCACACCGGCCGAGGTGCCCGACCGCTGGACCGCCTCCTCGCCGCTGACCTACGTCGAGCGGGTCCGGGTGCCGGTCTACATCAGCGCCGGGGTGAACGACCCGCGCTGCCCGATCCGGCAGATCGAGAACTACGTGGAGCGGCTGGAGCAGCTGGGCCGGCCGCACGAGGTCTACCGGTACGACGCCGGGCACGGCTCGCTGGTGGTGGAGGAGCGGATCAAGCAGCTGCGGCTGGAGATCGACTTCGTCCGGCGGCACCTGGGCGCGGGGAGCGCCGGGGCGGGTCAGGGCGAGCCGAGCGACGGGGGCAAGGGGTGAGACGTCGGCTGACGCTCATGGGGGTGGGGGTGGCCGGGGCGCTCGCGCTCACCGGCTGCTCGGGTCAGGACGGCAGCGACGCGGCCTGCCCGCCGCCGCTGCCGCCGTCCAGCCGGCCGACGGCGACCGCCACGGCGACGGCGACGGCCACCGCGACGACGGCCGCGGCCGGGGCGGCGGGGGGCCCGGCCGTCCGGGCGGTCTTCCGCGCGCCCGACGTCGCGGTGGGCGTGTCAGGTGCGTCGGGTGCGTCCGGTGCCTCAGGTGCGTCGGGTGCCTCAGGTGCGGACGTCACGGACGTCACGCGGGCCGACGCCGGTGACGGGGCGGTCGTGCTCGCCTCGTCCAAGTCGTCCGGGTCGAAGTCGTCCGGGTCCAAGGGGTCGAAGAGCTCCAAGAGCGGGCGCAGCACCCGCCACCACACCGACCACTACGACTCGGACGACGACAGCGGCAGCGGGAGCGGCGGCAGCCGGTGCGGCAACCCGCCCCCGACGGTCTCGCCGTCCTCGACCCCGTCCGGCACACCCTGGTCCCCGCCCGCGGCGACCCCGCACCCGACGCCGGCCGTGCCGACGGCGCCCGTTCTGCCGTCCAAGCCAGCCGTCCCGCCGGCGAAGCCCTCACGCTGAGCCCGGCGTCCGGAGCGCTCAGCCCCGCGTCCGGCGAACTGGGTCCGGAGGGCTCAGCCCGGCGTCCGGAGCGCCGAACCCGCCACGGGCGGCCGCTCGCACCCCGGCCGGGACTACTCCAGGACCGGGTCCAGCCCGAGGGCCCGGTCCTGCTCGGCCTCCGCCTCGCGTCGCACCAGGCGGAACCACATGAAGACGACGAAGCCGCCGAAGACGAACCACTCCAGGGTGTACCCGAGGTTCTGGAACGCCCGGAGGCTGAGGCCGTCGCCGCCCTGCGGCTGCACGGTCGGCACCGGGGTCAGCCCCGCCGGCACGGTGTCCGAGGACACCCAGCCGTCGTACCAGCCGTCGTAGGAGAGCTTGTTGACGAGCGAGGCCTTGTTGATCGTGCCGAGCTGTCCGGTCGGGAGCCCGCCGGCCACGGCGCCGCCGCTGCCGCTGCTCTCGCCGGCCTGCAACCGCCCGGCCACCGTGACCTCGCCGGCCGGCGGCAGCGCCGTGGCGGCCGCGTCCTCGGCGGGCGTGCCCGGCGCCCAGCCGCGAACCACCGCGACGATCCGGCCGTCGTCGGTGCGCAGCGGGGTGAGCACGTAGTAGCCCTGCTTGCCGTCCAGCACCCGGTTGGGCACGAGCAGCTGGTGTTCCTGGTCGAAGGTCCCGGACACCGTCACGGCCCGGCCGACGGTGTCCGTGGTGACCTGCGGCCGGTCGGGGCCGAGCAGTTCGCCGAGCGGCGCGGCCGTGCCGGCGTCGTCCACCGCCTTGCTGATCTCCTGGTGCGAGGAGACCTTGTCCTCGAACCGGCCGAGCTGCCAGGAGCCGAGCCAGACGCACACCGCCACGGCCGCGACGGCCAGCGCGGTGCCGCTCAGCCAGCGCGGAGTGAGGAGGAACCGGTACACACCCCCCACGGTAACCAGTCCTCACACCCCGCCCGACCACAGGGGCCCCCGCCACGCCCGCCCGGACCGGGGCCGGGCACCGCGGCCGGGGCCCGCCCGAGCGGGCCGGCACCCGGCGGCGGGGTCAGTCGGAGGACGGCGAGGTGGACGGCGCCGAGGTCCCGGTCGGGGCGGGCGCCACGACGGCCTGCGGCGCCGTGCGGTAGACCGTGCCCGAGCAGGCCCCCGGCAGGACGACGGAGGCGGCGCTCGGGCTGCCCGGCGCCGGGGTGTGCGCGAGGGTGACGCCGGCCGGCGGCGCGGTGGGGCCGGAGGTCGGGGTGGCCGAGGGGCTCGGCGCCGTGGTCGGGCCCGCCGTCGGGGTGGCGGATGCCGGGGGCGCCCCGGTCGGTGCCGCCGAGGCTCCGATCGCCGGGGCGACGGCGCCCGTGCCGGAGCCCGCGGCCGAGCCGCCCGGTCCGCCGGACCGCAACGCCTGGGCGCCGCCCGAACCGGAGCTGCCCGGACCGCTCTGGCCGGCCGTCGCACTGGGCGAGACGCCGCCCGCGGTCCGGCAGCCGCCGCCGTCCGGCACCCAGCCGAAGTCCACCCGGTAGGCGGCCTGCGGTGCAAGGAGCAGCCCGGGGCCGTCGCCGCCGCCCGGTCGCGGGGCGGGCAGGTCGGTCGCCGGATCGTCCGCCGTGTGGTCGGTCACCCGGATCCGGGACTGGTCCGTCCCGGTGGCCCCGGTCACCGCGACCGAGCCCGGCCCGCCGAGCCGGCAGGTGTGCGCGGAGGTGTTGACCACCGTGAAGTACCCGTAGATCCGCCCGTCGCCGTCGGCCGCGCCGACCCTGGCCGTCCCCTGCCCGAGGTCGCCCCGGAGGCAGAGCGGTACGGGCGCGTCGTCGCCCCCGCCGGTGCTGGAGGCGCTGGGCCGGGCGGACGCGCCCGCCCCGGCGTCGGCGCTGCTGGCTCCCGGGCGCGGCGGTGTGCTCGTCGAGCCGGCCGGGCTGCCGGCGCCCGGTGAACCACTGGCTTCGGGGTGCGGCAGCGCGTTCGGGCCCGCGGCGTCGGTGCCGGCCGTACCCTCGACGGTGGCCGAGGGCGTCGCGCCGGACGCGCCGGGGGTGCCGGGGCCGCCGGAGAGTCCGAGGTGGTCGTCGTCGTGCAGGGCCGGCAGGCCGATCGCCACCGCGACCGCCAGTGCGGCGGCCGCCGTCCAGGCGCCGCGCCGGGCGGCCCGCCGCCGGGGTACCGCGCGGCGGATCCGGTGCAGTCCGGCGGGGTCGGGCTGCACCTCGGCCACGGCGCGCTGCAGCAGCACGCGGACCAGCAGCGCGTCGGTGTCGAGCCCGTCGGTGGGCGGCCCGTCGGGCTTCGGGGCGAGCGCGTCGGAGCCCAGCGCCTTCGGACCGAATGCGTCAGGACCGAATGCGTCAGGACCGGGCGTCTTCGGACCGGGCGCCTTCGGACCGCGCATGTCAGGGCCGTCCGCTCTCGGGCCCTTCGCCGTCGGGCCGTTCCCGTCCGGGCCACCGCCCGTACCGATCCGGTCGTCAGCCATGCCCGGCCTCCATCTGGACCCGCAGCGCGGCGATCCCTCGCGAGCCGTAGGCCTTCACCGAGCCGAGCGAGATGCCCAAGGTATCCGCGACCTGTGCCTCCGTCATGTCCACGAAGTAACGGAGCACCAGAACCTCCCGCTGACGACGTTGCAGACCACGCAGCGCGGCCTTCAACTGGTCGCGCTCCAGCGCATCGTAGGCTCCTTCTTCTGCACTGGCCATGTCAGGCATCGGCTTCGGCAGCAGCCGCAGGCCGAGGATCCGCCGTCGCAGCGTGGAGCGGGAGAGGTTGACCACGGTCTGCCGCAGGTAGGCGAGCGTCTTCTCCGGCTCGCGCACCCGGCGGCGTGCCGAATGCACCCGGATGAACGCCTCCTGGACCACATCCTCGCAGGTCGAGAGGTCGTCGAGGAGCAGCGCCGCCAGCCGCAACAGGGAGCGGTAGTGGGCCTGGTACGTCTCGGTGAGCAGGTCCTCGCTGGTACCCGCGCCGGTACCGGCGCCGGAGCCCGCCGTGCCGGGTGCGACCGCCGTCATCTGGCTGTCTTCCGGCCTATCCGCAGGTCGCTGGGCACGCGGCGAGAACGTCACCACGGCCGCTGCCGAGATGCCCGCCCCTGCCCCCACCATCACGTTCGCCACGCCCGTTGGACACTCGATCCCCTGTCATGGTTGCCCCAGCCCACGGAACATTCTCGCGTACGGGCGGCGGCCCGCTCCAGGGGATTCCGGCGGATTGGGCAAGTGACCTCCGAAGGACCGCAGAAGGCGCACGGAATCTCACGACGTCTCACGGTTCTCGCCGCTTTCGGAGCCCGTCCGGTCCCGCCCCGGCCCCGCTCCGATCCTTGGAGCCTTACGGAGGGACACGATCCATTCCCGTCCCCGGCCCCTACCGGTCTCACGGTCGGTTCCGTTCCGACGGTTCATCCGGCCCCCGCGTCGTCCGACGCCACCCGGCCCCGCCCGTCAGGAGCCTCGCGCCCCGCCCCGGCCCACGGCGCGTCAGACGAGGAGTTCGCCCGCCACCAGCTCGGCGATCTGCAGGGCGTTGAGCGCCGCGCCCTTGCGCAGGTTGTCACCGCAGAGGAACAGGTCCAGCGCCGCCGGGTCGTCCAGCGCCCGCCGCACCCGCCCGACCCAGACCGGATCGGTGCCGACCACGTCGTTCGGGGTGGGGAACTCGCCGGCCGCCGGATCGTCGTACAGCACCACGCCGGGGGCGTCACGGAGGATCTGCTGGGCGTGCTCCTGGGTGACCTCGCGCTCGAAGACCGCGTGCACGGCCAGCGCGTGGGTGCGCACCACCGGGATGCGGACGCAGGTCGCGGAGACCCGCAGGGCCGGCAGGCCGAGGATCTTGCGCGACTCGTCGCGGAGCTTCAGCTCCTCGGACGACCAGCCGCCGTCCATCAGCGCGCCCGCCCAGGGCACCGCGTTGAGCGCCAGCGGGGCGGCGAACGGGCCGTTGTCGGCGATCACGGCACGCAGGTCGCCGGTCTGCTCGCCGACCTCGGTGCCCGCCACCAGCGCGACCTGGGCGCGCAGCGCGTCCACCCCGGAGCGGCCCTCACCGGAGGCCGCCTGGTAGGAGGCGACCACCAGTTCGCTGAGCCCGTACTCGGCGTGCAGCGCGCCGATCGCGGCGATCATCGCCAGCGTGGAGCAGTTGGGACCGGCCACGATGCCGCGCGGCCGCATCCGGGCCGCCGCCGCGTTGACCTCGGGAACGACCAGCGGGACGTCCCCGTCCATCCGGAAAGCGCCGGAGTTGTCGACCACCACGACGCCCTTGGCGGCGGCGATCGGTGCCCACCGGGCGGAGACCTCGTCGGGCACGTCGAACAGCGCGACGTCGATCCCCTCGAAGGCCTCCTCGGTGAGCGGGAGCACCTCGACGGACTCCCCGCGCACGGTCAGCTTGCGGCCGGCCGAGCGCGGGGAGGCGACGAGGCGCACCTCGCCCCAGATGTCCTGACGGAGGGAGAGCAGGCCGAGCAGCACCTCGCCGACCGCGCCGGTGGCGCCGACGACGGCGAGGTTCGGCCGGCGGGTCATCGCCCGGTGCCTCCGTAGACGACCGCCTCGTCCGACTCGCTGTCCAGCCCGAAGGCGCTGTGGACGGCGCGCACGGCCTCGTTGACGTCGTCGGCCCGAGTGACGACCGAGATGCGGATCTCCGAGGTGGAGATCAGCTCGATGTTGACGCCGGCCTCGGAGAGCGCCTCGAAGAAGGTCGCGGTGACCCCCGGGTTGGAGCGCATGCCGGCGCCGACCAGGGAGATCTTGCCGATCGCGTCGTCGTAGCGCAGCGACTCGTAGCCGATGCCCTCCTTGACCCGGCCGAGCGCGTCGATGGCCTTCTGGCCCTCGGTCTTCGGCAGCGTGAAGGAGATGTCGGTCAGCCCGGTCGCGGCGGCCGAGACGTTCTGCACCACCATGTCGATGTTGACCTCGGCGTCGGCGATGGCGCGGAAGATGCGCGCCGCCTCGCCCGGCTTGTCCGGCACGCCGACGACCGTGACCTTGGCCTCGGAAGTGTCGTGGGCGACTCCGGAGATGATGGCCTGCTCCATCTCGCCCCCTTCGGGCTGGTTCGGGTTGTCGTTGCTGACGATCGTCCCGGGAAGACCCGAGAAGGACGAGCGTACGTGAATCGGGATGTTGTAGCGCCGCGCGTACTCCACGCAGCGGTCGAGCAGCACCTTGGAGCCGGACGAGGCCAGCTCCAGCATGTCCTCGTAGGCGATCCAGTCGATCTTGCGGGCCTTCTTCACCACGCGCGGGTCGGCGGTGAACACGCCGTCCACGTCGGTGTAGATCTCGCAGACCTCGGCCCGGAGGGCCGCGGCGAGGGCGACGGCGGTGGTGTCCGAGCCCCCGCGACCGAGCGTGGTGATGTCCTTGCCGGTCTGCGAGACGCCCTGGAAACCGGCCACGATCGCGATGTTGCCCTCGTCCAGGGCGGTGCGGATGCGGCCCGGCGTCACGTCGATGATGCGCGCCTTGTTGTGGACGGAGTCGGTGATGACACCGGCCTGGCTGCCCGTGAAGGACTGGGCCTCGTGACCCAGGGATTTGATCGCCATGGCCAGCAGCGCCATGGAGATGCGCTCTCCAGCGGTCAGCAGCATGTCGAACTCACGGCCGGCAGGGAGGGGTGACACCTGCTCCGCGAGTTCGATGAGCTCGTCCGTCGTGTCGCCCATCGCGGACACCACGACGACGACCTCATGGCCGGCCTTCTTGGCGTCAACGATTCGACGGGCCACGCGCTTGATGCCCTCGGCATCCGCAACGGATGAGCCGCCGTACTTCTGCACGACAAGGCCCACGTGCGCTCCTCGACTTGTGTCGTTTCCGGGGGCTCTGGGCCCCCGCACCCCCGGGTGGCGGGGGTTGTGCGGTCCGCGCCAGTCTACCGAGCGGGGGTGCCGCGACTGCCGCTTTCCACATGGTGAGATGCCCGTTTCAGCAGGTGGGCGGCGGTTCGGAGGTGGCGACCGGCAGGTCTGCGGGCTTTCCGGTGCGGCCCCGGAGAATCGGCGGACGAACGGACGGCGGCCCCGGGGTTTTCCCTTCCACCGGAATCCCTGAGGCGTCCGTCACAGTCCGTTCCCGCCCGTTGCCGCCTCCGGGGCTGCCCGTCACCGTGCGCCTGTGCTGCCCGCACTGCTCGTGCCGCCCGTCGTACGGCTGCCCGGTCTGCTACCGGCCCAGGCCCAGCTCGGCCGCCATCAGGTCGCCGGCCTGCTGTTCCAGCTGCTCGTCGGTGAGCCCGTCGTCGTCGGTGTCCGCACCGTCCGGCACCGCCCCGATCGGGCTGTCCAGCCGGACGTGGGCGATCAGCGACTGCAGCGCCCGCAGCACCGCCGAGCAGGTCGTGCCCCAGTTGGAGAGGTACGAGAACTGCCACCACCAGAGCGCCTCGCTGACCCGCCCCTCGCGGTAGTGGGTGAGCCCGTGCTGGAGCTCGCTGACCACGCCGGCCAGGTCGTCCGAGATCCGGAAGGCGTTCGGCTTCTCCGGCGGCCCGTACGGGTCGAAGACCTCGTGGTAGACGTCGATCGGCGCGAGGAGCACGGCCAGCCGCTCGCGCAGCTGCTCGCTGTCCGGCTCCGGACCGGTGTCGGGCTCGAAGCGGTCCTCCGGGACGACGTCCTCGATCGCGCCGAGCCGACCGCCGGCCAGCAGCAGCTGCGAGACCTCCAGGAGGAGCAGCGAGACGGCGCTGCCGGGCTCGTCGCCCTTGGCGACCTCGGTGACGGCGAGTACGAAGCTCTCCACCGAGTCCGCGATCTGCACCGCGAAGTCGTCCGGCTCCGAGCCGTGCGCATGGACGTGCGGGGCGGGCCGGTCCTGCTGCGGGCCTGCCTGGTGGGGCGTGTGGGGCTGCTGGTTGATCGTCCGGTCAGACATCGAGCAGTCGTCTCCCTTCGAAGGCGCGGCCGAGGGTCACTTCGTCCGCGTACTCCAGATCCCCGCCGACGGGCAGACCGCTCGCCAGCCGGGTCACCTTCAGGCCCATCGGCTTGCAGAGCCGGGCCAGATAGGTGGCGGTCGCCTCCCCCTCCAGGTTGGGGTCGGTGGCCAGGATCAGCTCGGTGACCGTGCCGTCCGCGAGGCGCGCCAGCAGCTCGCGGATCCGCAGGTCGTCCGGGCCGACGCCCTCGATCGGGCTGATCGCGCCGCCCAGTACGTGGTACCGGCCGCGGAACTCGCGGGTGCGCTCGATCGCGACGACGTCCTTGGGCTCCTCGACCACGCAGACCACCGCGAGGTCGCGGCGCGGGTCGAGACAGACCCGGCACTGCTCGGCCTCCGCGACATTGCCGCAGGTCGCGCAGAACCGGACCTTGTCCTTGACCTCCAGCAACGAGTGCGCCAGCCGGCGGACGTCGGTGGGGTCTGCCTGCAGGATGTGGAAGGCGATCCGCTGCGCGCTCTTGGGCCCGACGCCGGGCAGCCTGCCCAGTTCGTCGATCAGGTCCTGAACCACGCCCTCGTACACGTCGCGCCTTCCCTCAGGGGTCTGTGGTGCACCGGTTGCCCGATGTCCCGGTGCCATCATCCAACGAATCGGGCGCCGGGCACACCGCCCGACGCCCTACTCCCGCATAAATCACACAGGTCTGTTATCCGAACTTCAGACCTTCATGACTTCGGTCTTTCCGCCCCGATTCGGCCATCCGACCAGGTCAGAACGGCAGACCGGGGATTCCGCCGCCGCCCAGGCCCTGGGTCAGCGGGCCCATCCGCTCGGCCTGCAGCTTCTGCGCCGCCTGGTTGGCGTCCCGGACGGCCGCGAGGATCAGGTCGGCCAGGGTCTCGGTGTCCTCCGGGTCGACGGCGGCCGGCGCGATGGCCAGGGCCACCAGCTCACCGGCGCCGGTCACGGTGGCCTCGACCAGGCCACCGCCCGCCGAACCGTTCACCTTCGTCTCGGCCAGCTCCTGCTGCGCCTGGGCGAGGTCCTGCTGCATCTTCTGCGCCTGCTTGAGCAGCTGCTGCATGTTGGGCTGGCCACCACCGGGGAACACGGCTCACTCCTTGCGTTCTGCGTCCGTCGTGCTTCGCTTCGTCCTGGCACGCCTGCGCCGACCGCGCCGCCGGCCGTGCCTGCCCGGCGTCGCGCGGACGTCGCCGCGTCGTCGCACCGAGCCTACGTGCTACCGGTGCCGGGCGTCCGATCGGTCACCGGCCGGGTCCCGATCGGGCCGCCGACTCGCCGGCCGCCCCCTGCCGGCGCGCCGCCCGTCCGCCGGTCAGTTCCCGCCGTGGCGGATCTCCTGCAGCACCGTCGCGCCCAGCTCGCGGATGATCAGCTCCTGGCCGGAGAACGTCTCCTCCTTGAGCTCCGGGTCGTCCTCCTCCGGGATGTCGTCCTCCAGCGCGACCGACTGCGCCGGGCGCCCGGCCGGCGGAGCCGACGGGGCCTGCACCGGCGGAGGTACCGGCGCGGGCGGCATCGCGGGGGGCGTGGCCATCGGCGCGGGCGCCGGTACGGGCGCCGGGGCGGCGGCCTGAACCGCAGGCGCGGGCGCCGCCGGACGCGCCGGTGGGGCGCCCCAGCCGCCGGTGGAACCACCGGGGCTGCCCGGGTTGCCGGAGCCGCTGCCGCCGGGATTCCCGCCGCCGGCGCCGCCGGTCCCTCCGGAGCCGCCCGACGGGTCGATGATGCACTCGATCCGCCAGTCCACACCGAGCGCGTCCGCCAGCGCCTGGCGCAGTACGTCGTCGCTGTTGCTGCTGACGAAGCTGTCCCGCGCGCCCGCGTTGATGAAGGACACCTGGAGCACGCTGCCGTCGAACCCGGCCACCTGGCCGTTCTGGCTGAGCAGGATCCAGGTGAAGCGGCGGCGGTTCTTCACCGCCTCCAGGATCTGCGGCCACATCTGCCGGACCTGCCCGGCCCCCTGCTGGGCGGCGCCCGACGGCTGCCCGCCGCCGGCCGCGGCGGCCGCAGCGGGGGCGGGCGCGGCCACCGGGGCGGCCTGGACGGGCGCGGGAGCCTGCTGCACGGGCGGCGCCGCCACCGGGGCGGGCGCACCCCCGCCCGGGGAGAAGCTGCGCGGGATCGGCCACGCACCCGGCGCGGGCGCTGCCGGCGCGGCGGCCTCCTGCGCCGGGGCCGCGGGCGCTGCCGGCGCCTGCACCGGGACGGCCTCCGCCTGTGGGGCCTGCACGGCGGGAGCCTGCAGGACAGGCGCGTGCATCACAGGGGTCTGCATCGGGGGCTGCATGGCGGGAGCCTGCATGGCGGGAGTTTGCATGGCGGGAGCCTGCATCGGGGCCGCGAAGCCGCCGGTGGCCGCCCGGCGCTCCAGCTTGTCCAGCCGCGCCTGCAACGACAGCTCGTCGCTGTACGCGCCCGGCAGCATCACCCGGGCGCAGATCAGCTCCAGCTGCAGCCGGGGCGCCGCGTTCCCGCGCATCTCGGTCAGCCCGGTGTTGACGATGTCCGCGGCCCGGCTGAGCTCGGCCGCGCCGAACGCGTCCGCCTGCGCCTGCATCACCGCGACCCGGTCCGCCGGGGCGTCGATCAGCCCCTTCGCCCCGGCGTCCGGCACCGTGGCCAGGATCACCAGGTCCCGGAGCCGCTCCAGCAGGTCCGTCACGAACCGGCGCGGATCGTGCCCGCCCTCGACCACCCGGTCGATCACCTGGAACACCGTCGCGCCGTCCTGCCCCGCGAAGGCGTCCACCACCTCGTCCAGCAGCGCGGAGTCCGTGTACCCGAGCAGCGCGGTGGCCATCTGGTAGGTCACACCGCCCTCGGTCGCACCCGCGAGCAGCTGGTCCATCACCGACATCGAGTCACGCACCGACCCGGCCCCGGCCCGGACCACCAGCGGGAAGACGGAGTCCTCCACCTGGATCCGCTCCCGGCCGCAGACCTCCGCCAGGTAGTCGCGCAGCGTGCCGGGCGGCACCAGCCGGAACGGGTAGTGGTGCGTCCGGGAGCGGATCGTCCCGATCACCTTCTCCGGCTCCGTGGTCGCGAAGATGAACTTGAGGTGCTCCGGCGGCTCCTCCACCACCTTCAGCAGCGCGTTGAAGCCGGCCGAGGTCACCATGTGCGCCTCGTCCAGGATGAAGATCTTGTACCTGCTGTGCACCGGCGCGAAGAACGCGCGCTCCCGCAGCTCACGGGCATCGTCCACACCACCGTGCGAGGCGGCGTCGATCTCGATGACGTCGATCGAACCGGGCCCGCCCGTCGCCAGGTCACGGCAGGACTGGCACTCACCGCACGGCGTCGGCGTCGGCCCCTGCGCGCAGTTCAGGCAGCGGGCCAGGATGCGCGCGCTCGTCGTCTTCCCGCAGCCGCGCGGGCCGCTGAACAGGTAGGCGTGGTTGACCCTGTTGTTGCGCAGGGCCTGCTGGAGCGGAGCGGTCACGTGCTCCTGCCCGATGACCTCGGCGAAAGTCTCGGGGCGATAGCGGCGGTACAGGGCTAGGGACACACCACCGACGATATCGGGACGAGCCGACAAACGCGTCGCCCCTCAACGGCCCCCGCCCGCCCCCGGGAACGCAAAGACCCCCCGCGCACCCGCCAGAGCCCTCCTACCCTTGCTGCCTTCCGGCCCTGGGGGGGTTCAGAGAGATAACGCCACACGAGGGGCTGACACCCACACTACCGGATCCCGGCCCCCGTCCTCCACCACCCACCCTCCCCGCCCCCGCTCCGCGATCCGCAGGCCACACCCCCGGACCACCCTCGACATACGTGGTCGCAACCACCCCCGAACATGTACTAAGCTCTCCCACGGAGGATTCGCCTAGAGGCCTAGGGCGCACGCTTGGAAAGCGTGTTGGGGGCAACCCCTCACGAGTTCGAATCTCGTATCCTCCGCCATGGCTCACCAGCCATAACGAAGGCCCCGACTGCATCGCAGTCGGGGCCTTCGTCGTTCCGTGGTTGCAGTTTTGGTTGCAGTTGCCGGGATCCAGCGGATGCGGCGGCTACACGACCGCATCCAACTGACGGCCCCTCTGGCCAAGCCATCGCATTCGCGCCCGCCTGGCACCGCCCCTCTGGCAGGGTGCAATCCATGGCCGTGTCCGAAAAGACCCGCAAGATCATCTGGTGTGAAGCAGGCGGCAGGTGCGCGATCTGCCGGGTGCAGGTGGTGACACCTGGGACCGACTGCGATGACCCTTCGGTCTTCGGCGAGGAGGCCCACATAGTCGCCCGCTCGAAGGGCGGACCGAGAGCTGGCGTGTTGGACGACGCGTCCATCGATAGCCATACGAACCTGGTCCTGCTGTGCAGCAAGCATCACAAGCAAGTCGATGACCAGCCAGGCCACTTCACGGTGGATCTACTGCGCGAGATCAAAGCCAAGCATGCCGCATGGACGCGCTCTCTCGGCGAGGCCACGCCAGGCCGGCTGAGGCTGGTGCCCGACCCGGCGTTCCCCCAGCCTCGGGTCCTGAAGCTGATCACCCGCGGCAACCCGCTGTGGAACATGATCAAGTCCGGCGTTACGTTCGAGTACGCGCTGCCGGACGGTCTCCCCGAGGAGGATGAAGACCTCATCCTGGATTTCCTGGGCTTGGTCCAGGGCTACTGCGACATTGCAGCTGAGCTGCACAGTGTGCGCGAGAACCGCGACGCCGAGAAGGGGTTGCAGAGCTACCTGAGCAAGCTCGCCGAGCGCAGCTTCCTGGTGGGCGCCTTCGTCCGCCACATGCTCCTGACCGATGCCTCCGGCCAGGAGGGCACTCCCTGGCCCATGCTCCGCCTTGAGGTCCAGCCAGCTTCACACGCCACGATCACGGACGAGAGTGGCAGGCCGTATTCCAACGAGCAGCCGAGCGCGGGAGCGCCTGACGAGGAACAGAGCGCATGACTGAGCGAACGATCTATCTCGACTCCGATCGACGCGACCCCCGGACCCGGAAGATCCATGTCCGGTCCTACCGCTGGTACGCCACCGTCGAACTCAACCGTGACGGGTACGTCGATGCCACAACGCTGCGGGGAGATGCTCCCGATCTGCCCGCCGCCTACACGGAGGCCGTTGATAGGGCGCGTGACGCCTCTATCAACCACATCTGGTACGACGGGTATTCAGGCAACTTCACATGGGGTGACGGTCCGCGCTGGATCATCTTGTACGTTCAGTTTTCCCAGGTTGGGGCGGTGGTCGAAGCGCTGCGTGTTGCTGAGCTCGACCACGACTACAGCGGACTTCACGCCCTTGCCGACCGGCTGGCGCTCCCCGTCGATGACTGGCTCGCCCCCGGCGAGCGGGAGCTGGTCCGCGGCATCGACTTCACCTCGCCGCCCGGAGCGTTCCTGCGTTTCCTACGAGGCAAGGCCAAGGCGCGTGGACTGCGACTCAACGGGCGCGCAACCCCGGGGAGTGTGTGGGTTCGCCCGACGCTTCCGCCTTCGGAGAAGGCGAAGCGGGAATGGTTTCCCGAGCGATACCCCGAGTGGGAAGACCGATGGAGTGGGTACGTCGAGCGGGACGGCGCGCCACTCCGACCTTGGGTGGGCGGCAGAGATCAGAATCTCAGTTACGGCGCTGTTCCTGTCCAGTTCCGCCCCGTGGAGACCCCCGACGGCGGCAAGTGCCCCTGTGGCATGAGCCTTCGGGGCGACTGGGACGGCGGCAAGGAGCACGCCTCCCACCATGCGGCGTGGGCACTCGGCATCCGGGCGCCCAAGAACCTGGAGTGGTGGGCCGACTTGGCCGTCGTAACGACGGAATCGCCGATCGCTTGGCGGAAGCTGACCCACCAGGTGGGGCGGATGCCGCAGCGGGAGAACCACTACGACTTCAACTCATGGTCCGACCTTGCTGAGCCCAGGAAGACCCCAGAGAACGTACGGGCGTACCTGCTGAAGGCCAACAACTACGTCATCGGCTACCTGGCCGCTCGCGACACCAGCCAGCACCGCCGCTGGGATCTCGACGGCTCCGAGTTCGGAGACGAGGACGGCACTCTGCGCCCGCTCATCGACCTGATCTGGGTGGCGGACTCCTATCGCCGACAGGGCGTTGGCGCCAAACTCGTACAAGCCCTCGCCGACGACTTCGGGTGCCAGGTCACCGACGTGTCCTGGTCGTGGCCAGTCAGCGTCGCCGGCCGCCGCCTCGCGCGCCGGGTTTCACCGGGCGGCATCTGGATCGGTTGAAGCGCCAGCATGCATCTTTCGCCATGCCACCGTCCGCCAATTGGGCGACGCAGGGGATACTGCCTCCGTGACTCACCCATCGAAACCGCAGGTCGGTTACACGGCTCCGGTCGGGTCCATCGATCTGCCAGCCTTCGACGACGACGGCACAGCGTACGAAGTCTGGCCCTGTGTCCGCTCGTCGTTCAGGCTCCGGTGGATCTGCCCGAGCAGGACACCAAGGTCTCCGGCCTGGTCCAGGGTGAGTTCCGTCCCCGGTCGGTGGCCGCCTTCCAGCCAGGGGATCAGGCAGTAGCCGCGACCCGCGACCTCCGCCACGGTCTCCCCGGAGGGGGTGGCCATGGGCCGCCCGACCGGGATTCCGGCGTCGACCAGCTCGGACAGGACCGCGAGGTTGCGGCGGGCGAGCGGCAGCGGCACATCCATGATCCGCTTCAGCGCGAACGCGCCCTCGGCCGTCTCCAGCCGCCAGTTGCCGTTCATGAGGCCGTTGGGCAGGAAGCGGCACGCCTGAATCTCACCGAGCCCAAAGGTCTTACCGAGGACCACCAGGTCCTCGTCGACGATGCTGTAGCGCGAGCCACACGTAGCGTCGTTCATCGCTTCCGTCACCTGAAGCAGGCTAGCGGAGCTCGGTCGGC
The DNA here is from genome assembly GCF_055561235.1 of Kitasatospora sp. NPDC022856. NCBI lineage: Bacteria > Bacillati > Actinomycetota > Actinomycetes > Kitasatosporales > Streptomycetaceae > Kitasatospora > Kitasatospora sp. NPDC022856. Next base: position 54,291 of record NZ_JBVHHE010000031.1, read on the forward strand.
GACGGACGGCGTTCACCCACCACGCGGAGCCCAAAGCTGCAAGTCCAGTCGGGGCGGTCACAACGGAAGGCACCCTTGCTGATTGGACACAGCCGACAGCCGTTGAGCTCGGCGTCAACCGCGCGTGCGCCGGGTTTTTCGGACGTGTCTGATGAGGTCGGCGTCCTTCTGGCACGCGCATCCGGGAACAGGGGCCCAATGGTCGGTCATCTGGTCGGGCCGGGGGCCGAAGCGGGTGTCGTACTCGATGCGCCGCACGGGGCCGGTGATCAGGCCCGTGCTGCGGGCGATCCAGGCGCCGACGACCAGGCATGCGGCTTGCTGGGCCACGAATGCGGCCGAGGGCCGGAAGGTGTCGTTCGTTCCGCCGCCCAGTTCCGTGGAGTTGATCAGCCCGCACACCAGTCGGCCGAGGAGTGGCCGTACGAGCTGCCGCTGTTGGTCGTCCAGGCCTTCCAGGTCCTGTTCGGTCAGTGGTTGCTGGCCGCGGGCGATCCGCGTGAGCGGGAGTCCGGTCAGTTCGTGGAGTCGTTGTTCCGCACTTTTCCCGGAGTGGTCGGCCTTGTAGTAGCAGCACAGGCAGGGGCCGGTGGGCAGTGCCTCGTGCAGGGCGACGGTGGTGCCGACGGGGCCGCCGGTGCTGCCGTCCAGGGTGAGGTCGGCGTGCAGGCGCTGCAGGTCGTGCCTGGCACCGACACTGTCCAGTCCGCCGAGGACGGTCCGGGGCCACGGCAGGGTGCCGGCGTCGACGGCCTCGATGGCGTCCTGGATCGTGCCGTGGAACGGGGTCACCTCGATCCGCCGCAGGCGCGCGTCGATCAGCCGCACCTTCGGCAGGAGCGCGGCCGCGTCGGTCAGGGTGCCGATGCTGTAGGAGGTGACGTTCGGCTTCTCGAAGACCTCCCTGTCCACCACCGTCAGCTCGCCGGAGACCCGCAGCAGGTCCAGGACCAGGGCGATGCCGGTGCCGATCGCGCCGCCACCGCCCAGCATGATCCCCTCCAGCGCGGGCGGCGGGGCGACGGCGGTCCCGGGCTGCTCGCCGGGCAGGACAGGGCAGAAGTCCACCACCGGGGTGGCCTGGAACTTCCCCTCCGGCAGCCCGGCGACGACCTTGAACGCCTCGCCGGCCAGCATCGCCGCAGTGAGGACCGCGCCCAGCCCGGTGCCGGGCGCGTTGAGCCTGGGGAAGGCATGTCCGGCGCGCCGAAGTCGGGCCCCGTGCCCGTCCGGCGCCCCGGCCACCGCGACGTCCGGCGGCGGTTCGGTACCCACGTGCAGACGCAGCGGCGCTCCACCCGGGGCCTCGCCGATGCGAAGCGGCCGGTCCGGGTCGATCCCGGCCGCGGTCTCCACCAGTCGGTGGACGAGGGTGTCGTCGAGCCGCCCCGGTCCGCGGCCGGGCTCCAGGCTCAGCGGGACCGGCCACCGGCGCAGGTCGCCCACCAGCACCTCGAGGGTCTCGGCGACCGCGGGCAGGCGCCCGTCTGCGGTCAAGTGGATGGGGCTGCCCGCCATCCGCTCCCGCAGGGTGGTTTCGTCCACGCCGGCGGCCAGGCCGCCCAGGCGCACGCTGCGGCTGTAGTCAGTACGCACGGACGCCCTCCTCGTCGAACAGCACCGTCAGCACCGGGGGCAGCGCGCCATCGACGACCGCGGCGGCGCAGGGCACCCAGTCCCGGTCGAAACGCCACCACCCCCAGGACGCCGGGTCGGCGGGCGGCGCCGCATAGTTCGGGACGACTGCGCTGACGAACCCCGGCACCCGCAGCGAGTACAGGTGGTCGGTCCGCGACAGGAAAGCCTCCTCCGGGTGCGAGTGGATCATCGCCCGTGTCCGGTAGGACCGCTCCTCGGCGAAGGTGAACAGCCGGTCGTACGCGACGGCACTGACCGTGAACAGCCCCGGGCCCCGCACGATCCCCGCCGTCCCGGCCACCGCCACGACCAGGACGTCCATCTCCGCCGGCCCAGTCAGCAGCAGCGCGCCGGTCTCCCGGTCGGCCATCCCGTGGCGCCGGATCTCCCGGAGCACCGGGTCGACCGCGCCAGCCGGCAGGATCAGGCTCCTCGTGTCGGCGCTCATCCGGCACGCCTCCCGTCAACACGGTCGATGTCGCCCTGCACGTTCTCCACCACGTACAGGAAGGGGTTGCCGGTGCTGCGCCAGGCGTGCGGCCCGGTACCCCACTCGGGGTGGAGCTGCTGGCCCTCGGCGGTGAACGGCTTGCACACGTCGTTGGGGCCGCAGCGGTAGCCCTCCGCTGCCGGCCAGAGACGGGGCTCCCCGGTCGTGGGGGTGCCGACCGACTCGACGAAGACGAGGGAGGGCGGCCGGTGTGGGTAGACCGTCCACTCGATCCGGGCGACGAACGCCGCGCGCTCGCCGTTGCTCGGCTGAACCTCGGCCCAGAACAGGCCGTCGGGGTCCTGGTCGCGGCGGTGGAGATGGCCGGCGGTCAAGGCGAGGAACTCCTCGACCGCCGGGACGTCGCCCGCCAGCCGCAGACGGCTCTCGAGATCCACGACTGACTCCCGGGCCTCAGCCGTTGGTGGTCTTGGTGCGGAGGCCCAGGTGCAGGGCCTTGGCGTGCCCGGCCAGCTCGCCCACCGTCGCCTCGGGCGGGACCTCGTGCCCGTCGTGGAATAGGTAGTAGGTGGTGGTGCCGTCGCTGGTGAAGCCGAAGTCGGCCATGGCGTCGGACAGAACGGCCGCGGCGGTCACCTGCGGGGCGTAGTCGTGCTGGTAAGGGTGCCCGGCGAGGGAGGAGGTCACCGTGGTCTTGACGGTGTTGGGCTGAGGCATGTTGATCTCCTTGGTCGTTCGGAGCGTTGAAGGAAAGCTCCATTGATTCAGCAAAGCGTCACTGGGTCACCAGTGGCTGGACTCAGTGTGATCACCTGGGAGTGATGCAGTCAAGCTTCATCGCCATATTGGTGAGCGCTAAGCTGCCCGTATGAGCCCCGACCGGAGCCAGCTCCCCCTCCCAGACCTTGAAACAAGCGGGCCGGACGCTGTCGAACAGTTCGACATCGCCGAACTCGGGCGTCTCCTCAAGGAGCGCCGCGGCCCCCTGTCCCTTCGGCAGGCCGCCGCCGAGGCGGGCGTCAGCTTCAGTACCCTCACCCGAGTCGAAGCCGGAGCCCAGCCCGACCTCGCCACCTTCACCCGCCTCTGCGCCTGGCTCGGCGTCCCGCCGAGCCGCTTCTTCGCCCCGACCGCGACTCGCCGGATCTCACCTCTCGACCAGGCCATCACCCACCTCCATGCCGACCCCCGGCTCACTGGCGACGCGGCGAACAAGATCAGCTCCGTCCTGCGAGACCTCTACGACGCCCTCGCCAAGGAAGCGGTCCCCGCCGTCCCCGCCCTCGCCTGCCACCTCCGCGCCGCCTCGGTACTGCGCCCCGGCGTCCCCCAGCGGCTCGCCGACCTGCTCACCGACATGAACACCGAACTCGAACGACTCGTCGAAGCGGGAGAACTGTGACCCTCCCCCGAGGCTTCAAGGCCAACGCCGAACGAGAAGCCCTCCGGCTGCGCCGCGAACTCCACCTCGGCGACACCAACGCTCTGGACGTCGAGGCCCTCGCCGAACACCTCCAGGTCAAGATCGTCAGCGCCGAGAAGCTCGTCACCCGCGACCGCCTCGAAGACCTCGAACGGGTTCAGGCCTACGCCTTCTCCGCCGCGACCTTCCAGATCGCCGACAGGAACATCGTCGTCACCAACCCGCTCCGAACCCCGGGCCGCAGGGCCAGTGACGTGGCCCACGAGCTCTCCCACCTCGTCCTCAAGCACGATCTCACCGAGATCCGCGAAGTCAGCGGCATGCCCTTCAGGACCTGCCGCCCCGACGAGGAGGAGCAGGCGACCGCCTTCGGTGGAACCCTGATGCTGCCCCGCCCGCTGCTGCTCAGCGCGGTGCGCCGTCAGTGGGGGCCGGCGCAGATCGCCGAGCACTACGGGGTGACCGAGGAGATGGCCCGCTACCGGTACAACACCACCGGCGTGGCCAAACAGGTCCGCGCCCACTGACCGTGCTGGAGGCGCGCGCTGTTGGTCTGCCGCTTACCACCGGGACGTGGCTCGGGTTACCACCGGGACGTGGCTCGGGAGCGAGCGAGCGGCCAGAGTGGCACCCCACCCTGGTTGCAGTTCTGGTTGCATTCACCCCCGTTCAGCGCCGTCCAGGGCCCGGAAAGCAGGCCACTCCAACGCAGGTCAGGACGTTTACGGCCGCCTCCGGACGGCCGGACGAACATTTGGAAAGCGTGTTGGGGGCAACCCTCACGAGTTCGAATCTCGTATCCTCCGCCTCTGCCAGCCATGGCAGCTCGAAGGCTCCGACCGGGAAACCGGCCGGGGCCTTCGGCGTTCCCAGCGTCTTCGGTCCGCGTCGGAGATGGCTCGCCCCCGGGATTCGCCAGCGGGAGCAGAGCGGCCTTGAGGCGTAGCGCCGCCGGGCGCGCGGCTCCGGCGGCTACAGGTTGCGGTAGACGTCGCGGCGGTTGCCGAGGGCCAAGACCCAGACGATCAGTCGGGCGCCCTCGATCGTGTAGACGATCCGGTAGTCCCCGACCCTGAGACGCCACCGCGAGCTGTGCCCTTGCAGGGCCTTGATATCGAAGGCGGCGGTGTCCCCTTCGTCAAGCCCTCTCTGGAGCTCGGTGAGGCGATAGAGGATCCGCAAGGCGTCGGGGCGGGGAATTTTGAGCATGTCCCGCTGAGCGTGCGGGGTGAACCGCGTCACATGGCGCATGGGGATCAGGCCTGGTGGTCGCGGAGCAGGGCGGCCATCTCTTCGAGTGAGACCGATCCCTCCTGGCCTTCGGCCTCCGCCTCATCGGCCAGCCGGTTGAGCCATGACTCTTCGACCTCCTCCGCCAGCCGACTCAGACGCCGGTACTCGACGATGTCGATCACCACGGCTTCCTGCTTGCCACGCCGAGTGATGATGGTCGGAGTCTCGTCCCGACGGGCACGGTCGAGAACGTCCGCGAGATGGCTCCGGACCTCGGCCATGGATGCAATCACCGGCTCAGTCATGCAATGAACGTAGCAGATGTACATCTGTGGCACCAGGCGCACCAACGGGCTTGGTGCGAGCCGACCAAAGCCGCAACCCTGGCAGCGGGCGGAGCACCACATGCGGTGGTTGCAGTTTTGGTTGCATTCACCCCCGTACAGGGCCGTTCAGCACCACGTCGGCGAGCTGCTTCACTGCAGGTCAGGTCTCCTGCGGTCGTCCCCGGGCAGCCGGACGGACAGTTGGAAAGCGTGTTGGGGGCAACCCCTCACGAGTTCGAATCTCGTATCCTCCGCCGGCAGAAGGCCCGGACCGTTCCGACGGTCCGGGCCTTCGTCGTTCCCTGGTCCCAGCTATCTGGAGGATCGGGCAGGAGGCCCCGAACACGGGCTTCCTCTGCACAGGGCCATCACAGCTGGGTACCGTAGCGGCCTGTAGCCGGTTGGGTACGATCCGCGGGGGTCTGCGGTGGGAGACAGCAGCACGTTCGGCGCGTTCATCTCACTCCGCCGGTCGGTTCTGGGGTGGACCCAGCTCCGGCTGGCCGCTGAGGTCGGTCGCAGCGAGGACTGGATGTCCCTGGTCGAGCGGGACATGCAGCAGGTCAAGGATTTGACGCTCCTGCAGCGTTTCGCCGAGGTGCTGGGTGTCGACCTAGCGGAGCTGATCGCGTTGCCGCAGCCGGCCGCCGAGCGGGCGAGATCACGTCCGCGAAAGCCTGGCTCCGCTACGCTGACGAGCACTTCCGCTGCTGAGGAGGACGATGTGCGACGCCGCCCGTTCCTGACCCTGGCGGCTGCCGCCCTCTTCGCTCCGGCCGTCGGTCAGCAGGCCGCGCGCGCCGAGGAGAAGGCCTCGCTGGCCGATCTGGAGGACCTTCTCCTGTACGGGGCCGGCCGGATTCCGTCTCCCCGCCGTGAGCCGTCCCAGGAGACGGTCGCCGCTTCGCTGGTGACGTCACGCCGGGAGTTCAAGGCGGCTCAGTACGACCTCCTGGCCCGTGCCCTGCCCGGTCGGATCGCCGCCGCCGAAATGGTCGGCCCGGCGGAGGAGCGGGCCCGCAACGTCGCCCGGCTCTACAACATCGCCGTCCGGCTGTGCATCAAAGTCGGCACCAACAACCTGGTGGCCATCACCGCAGACCGCGCGCTGACCGCTGCCCGGCTGGGTGGAGACCCGCTGGTCACCGCGGAGGCCCAGCGCATGGTCTCCAGTTCCTGGCGTCGCCAGGGCAGCCTTGCCCGCGCCACCGACATCGTGGTGGTCGCCGCCGAAGACCTCCTCGCCGATGCTTCCGTCTCCGAGACCGCCCGGCTGGCCACCCGCGGAGAGCTGTACGCCACCGCCGCCTACACCGCCGCGAAGTCCGGCGACCGCTCCTACGCGCACGCCCTGATCCGGGAAGCCACCGACAGCGCCGCCGCAGCGAGCCGGTCCTCCGGCCTACTGGACGGGGTCCAGGGCGTCGCCCTGCACGAGCTGTCGGTGCACTACGAGCTCGGCGACGCCGGACGAGCGATCGAGATGGCCGCCACCATCGACCCCGCCACGCTGCCGACCGCCGAGCGGCAGGCCCGCTTCTTCACCGACGTGGCCCGCGCGTTCGACCAGTGTGGCAAGCCCGAGCAGTGCTACCGGGCCCTGCTCGCTGCCGAGGAGGCCGCTCCGCAAGAGGTCCGCAGGGGCGCCGTGCGCGACCTCGCCACAGGCCTGCTGCGGCACGACCGCAAGCTTCCCGGCGTTCGGGACTTCGCCGCCCGCGCGGGCGTGCAGATCATCTGACCCGTAGCCGGACTACGGCCCGTAGCCCGGCTACGGATCCGCTATCCCGCCCGGCAGTTCACTGGGGAACGTCCACCCCTCCCCCCTGCTGCCGAAGGCCCTCCCATGCCAACGCACAGCACCGCCATGCAGTCCAGCGGACCCCGGCACGCCGCACCGGACCGGGACCGCCTCGGCACCTTCCTGACCGCCTCCTGGACCGCCCTGCACCTGCCCGTGCTCGTGCTGCTCGGCCTCGCCGTCGACCACCAGGCCGAGGCCCGCCCCCAGATAGCGGCCACCACCCCGGACCTGCCCGTCTCGTAGGCCCAGAGGTCGTCATCACGACCTCCCGCTCGTCCTTCCCCTCCCTCGCCCGAGAGGAGAACCGGCCATGCACCGGCTGACCGACGCGCCCCGGATCGACACCGATCTGGAGCACATCGACTACCGCACCACACCCGCGTACTACATCGACACCGAACAGGTCACCGACCCGGTGATCCTGCACCTGCTGAACTGCTGCCCGACCGTGTTCGGCCTCAAGAAGGCCATGGTCGACCTGCTGGCCGGACACCTCGGCATCGCGCTCCCGGAGCCCGCCGGAACCGTCGAGCCCGGCGCGACGGTCCGGGGCAACGTGGTCGTGGCGGCCGGGGCCGTCATCGCCGAAGGCGCGTTCGTCACCGGCCCCGCCCTGGTCTGCCCCGGCGCCGTGATCGAGGCCGGCGCCCGCGTGCGCGACAACGCGGTCATCGGCCCCGGCTGCCGGATCGGGTTCGGCGCCGAGGTCACCCGCTCGCTGCTGACCGGCGGGGTCTTCATGAAGCACACCAGCTTCGTCGGCGACTCCGTACTCGGCCTGGGCGTCAACATCGGCGCGTTCGTGTCCACCACCGGCCTGCGGGTGACCGCCGGCCCGGTCACCGAGCCGGCCACCGAGGAGGTGTGCGCCCACCTCGACGGCCACCGGATCGCCACCGGCCAGACCAAGTTCGGCGCCGTGGTCGGTGACGGCGTGATCGTCCCCGCGGGCACGGTCCTGCAGCCGGCCACGCTGATCGGCGCGCACACCCTGCTCTACCCCAAGACTCAGGTCGGGGGCTTCTTCCCCGCCGGAAGCCAGGGAAGGTAGCCATGCCCACCACCGACGCCCCCGCGACGACCGACGAGCGCGCCGTGTACATCACGGGCGGCCGGCCCCTGACCGGCACGGCCACCGTGCAGGGCAGCAAGAACATCGCCCTTCACCTGTACGCCGCCGCGATCCTGGCAGACGACCCGCTGACCCTCGTCGGCGCTCCCGAGATCCTCGACACCGGCGTGGTCGCCGACATCCTGCACGGCACCGGTACCCGCACCGCCGTGGTCGGCTCCGAGTTCACCACCCACCCGGCCGACTTCTACTTCCCCGTCGTCCCGGACGACCTCGGCAGGCGCATCCGCACCACCGCAGTGATGGCCGGTGCTCTGCTGGCCCGTGCGGGGAAGGTCACCTTCCCGCTGCCCGGCGGCGACGCATTCTGCGCTCGGTACATCGACCGGCACCTGGCCGCGATGGTGGCTGCCGGGGCCGAGGTGGAGGTGGACCGGGGACGGGTCCGGGCCCGCTTCACCGGCAAGCGGCTGCCGTTCGTCACCGACGCCGAGACCCGTGCCTGGGGCCCGAGCCTCGGAGCGACGGTCACCGCTATGCTCCTGGCCGCCCGCACCCCCGGCACCTCGGCGATCCTCAACCCCAGCGTCGAACCCGAGGTCACCCACACCGCCGCCCTGCTCTCGCAGGCCGGCGTCGGCATCGAGTGGCGGGGCAGGAACGCCCTCAACGTCACCGGCACCGACCGCATCCAGGGCGGGGTGTTCACCGTTCCTCCAGACCGGCTGGAGGCCGCGACGCTGGCCCTGGCCGCCGCCATCACCAGCGGCACCGTGCACCTGGACGGCTTCCCCGCCGCTGCCTTCCCGGACGGCCTGGTATCGGTGTTCGCCGACGCCGGCATCCGGCTCGACCCGGTGGACGGCGGGACCACCGCCAGCACCCCGGCCGGACCGCGGGCGGTGCAGACGGCCACCGGCCCGCACCCCGGCTTCCCGACCGACGTGCAGCCCCAGCTGACCGCCTTCCTCACCCAGGCCGAGGGCGCCTCCCGGATCGAGGAGCGGATCTACACCCGGCGCGACACCCACCTGCCCGCCCTCGCCGCGTTCGGCGCCACCGTCAACGCGAGCGGCTCGATGATCACCGTCCGGGGCCGGTCCCCGCTCGCCGCCGCCAACGTCGTCGGCGAGGACATCCGTGCGGCGACCGCCCTCGTGGTCGCCGCCCTGGCGGCTGAGGGCACCTCTACGATCCGAGGGATGTATCACCTGCGGCGCGGATACGGCAGCCTGCTGCCGAAGTTGGCCGCGCTCGGTGCCGACCTGACGATTGACCAGGAGTAGTCGTGACCAACACCGTGCCGTGGAAGCCGAACGCGCGCGCCGACCTGCGCGAGTGCCTGGACCTGATGGCCGCTGACGGCACCGTGCCCGGCGGAGTCATTGCCCACGGCACCTTCGACACCGAGCCCGGCTACCTGGCCTCGGGCGTCGTCGCCCCCGAGTGCGGCGACGCCCGGCCGGGGCCGGACACGGTGTACGACGTGGCCTCGCTGACCAAGGTCCTGGCCACCTGGCCGCTGGTCGGCGCTTCCCTCCTGGACGGCTTCACCCTGGACACCCCGATCCGCGAACTGCTGCCCGACATCCCGGCCGACGCCCCCGGCGGCCGGGTCACACCCCGGCAGATCCTCGCCCACACCTCCGGACTCCGCGCCGACACCCGCCTCGACCAGTACCGCAACCGGGCCGAATCGCTGGCCCAACTGATCTGCGGAGAGGCTCTGATCGCCGACCCCGGAGCCGGACACCGCTACATCAACCGCGGATTCATCCTCCTCGGCCTGGCCCTGGCCCGCTACCGCTGCCGACGCCTGGACGAGCTGGCGGCCGAGCTCTGGCAGGACCTCGGCATGACCAGCACGACCTACGGACCGGTGCCCCGCTCCGCTCAGGTCGCCCCGACCGAGCAGCGGTTGAACGGCGGGCCCCGGCTGTGGGGGATGCCGCACGACGACAACACCGCCCTGCTCGGCGGAGTCGCCGGCCACGCCGGGGTGTTCACCACCCCGGCCGATCTCGCCGCCTTCGCCACCCACCTGCTGTCCTCGCACGCCACCGGCGGGCCCCTGGGCCGCTGGCTCGCCTACAGCATGCGGCCGCAGGCCGAGATCGAGCCGGGCCTCGACCGTGGCCTGGCCTGGATTCTCGCCGACGAGGGCAGGCTCGCCTACCACCACGGCTTCACCGGGACCAGCCTCTACCTCGCCCCGGCCACCGGCCGCTACCTGGCCATCTGCACCAACGCCGTCTACCACCACCAGGACAACCGCACCCGCCTCGCCCCGCTGCGTGCTCTCGCCCTGAAGGCGATCACCGACGAACCCTAGGAGGACCACCCGTGCCCAGCACCACGCTCGCGTCCCTCACCACCCTGCGGCTCGGTGGCCCGGCCAGCGACGTCCTGCAGGTCGCCGACCCCGACGACTGGTTCGAACTGGTCCGTACGATCGGCGACCGGCAGGGTGCGCCCCTCACCCTCGGCCACGGCAGCAACGTCATCGCCTCCGACACCGGCCACGAGGGCACCGTCGCCGTGATGAACACCCGAGGCATCACCGTAAAGCGGGCGGACGACGACACGGTGGCCGCGACCGTCCAGGCCGGCCACCCGCTCGCCGACCTCGTCCAGTGGGCCGCAGCCGAACACCTCGCCGGGATCGAGTGCCTGGCAGGCATACCCGGCACTGTCGGCGCCGCCCCCGTCCAGAACGCCGGAGCCTATGGCCAGCAGGTCTCTGACGCCCTCGACCACCTCACCGCCTGGGACTGGGACATGGGCCGCCTGCGGACCCTGCCCGCCCAGGCATGCCGGCTCCGCCACCGCGACAGTCGCTTCAAAAACGACCCCGGCCGCTGGACAATCCTCACCGCGACATTCCACCTCACCCGCTCACCGGCTGCCCCGATCAGCTACCAGCCGCTCGCCGACGAACTCAGCGTCCACGTGGGCGCCCGACCGCCCGTCGCCGAGGTGGCCGCCGCCGTCCTCGCCAACCGTCACCGCCGTGGACTCCTCCTCGACCCCCACGGACCCGATGCCCGCCAGGCCGGATCGGTCTTCCTCAACCCACCCGTCACCGCCGCCCAAGCCGCCCGCTGGTCGGCTGCCGGCTGCCCGGTCCACACCGACAGCGACGGGCAGCTGCGTGCCAGCGCCGGCTGGCTGCTGGAGCACACCGGCTACCGCCCCGCCTACAAGATCGCGGCCGGCATCCGCTGCTCGGAACGCCGGACCCTCACGCTCACCGCCCACGACGGAGCGACCGCGGCGGGCTTCGCCCGGGCCCTGACCGAACTCTCAACGCAGGTCAAGATCGCAACTGGGATCTCCCTCCAGCCCGAGCCGATGCCGGTCGGTGCCTGGGCATGAAGAGCCACGTGGGAACCGAGACCTTCATGACGAGGCCAAGACCACCCACTCCGCACCACCCCCACCGACAGCCCCGACGAGGCGCGAAGCGCACCAGTACGGCCCAGGTTCTGGAAGTGAACCTCTGAACTATGGCCAGGCCAACAGCTCCATGGCCGGCACTCCCCACTCAATCCATCGCCGAACCTCCCACACCCCCATGAGTCGAATGCCGTGTGCGCCTGCAAACTGAAGGGTCGGCTTCGTGTAGAACCCGTTCGTGACAACGATGGCGACATCGGCCCGATGCTCCGGAACCGCGGTCCCGTTGAATGCCTGCAATGCCCCTGTACCGACATTGGCTCCCTTAGAGGTGTGCTTGCACTGGACCACGACCCTCTGCCCGGCCGGGGATAGTGCAATTACGTCCGCACCGAGGTCCCCAGGCTTTCCCTGATCCTGGATTATCGTGAATCCGTCCTGTCGCAGCCGTCCGGCTACCAGCCGCTCAAAATCCTGGTGATGCATTGTCCGTATGGCCTCCATCGAGAGGCTTCTACCGGACCGCAGCAGCCCGATCCTGAGGTCTTCCAAGCGCGCAACGTCGTGGACCGAGTCGCGACAGCCCTTCAGGGCGGCCCGATACACCGCTTGAGCGGAAGTCAGCCCGGCAGAGAACCCAGCAACCGCCTCCACCTTCAGCGACGCTTCCAGGTCAGGAATAGCCTCCTCTCCCGGTACAAGGCGAAACGCAGGCTCAACCCTCTCCCAGAACCTCCCACATTCCTCAACACTAGCGTCCACCTCAGTCCGCAGATTTGCCAGAGTCGCAGCCAGCTTTCCTGTAGCGGACGAGAGGTCGCTAGTACGTTCTGGCGGCACCGAGCGGCCTACAGGACAGGTGAATTCGGCCTGATGAACCTTGATCGCCGCTGCTGCTTCACGTTCAACCCGCTCCTGGTGAGCCCGCAGTTCCGCATAGACATGCCGCAGGTAGCGACCTTCTCCGCTGAGAAGGTGTCCGTCCAGGTGCTCTCTGCGGCGATGCTCTTTCAAGGCCAGCTCGTGGATGGCATTGCGGTGCCGGGCCATCAGTTCGACGAGCCGCTCGCGCGCCTTCGCCAACTCGAAATAAACGCCTGCAATGGCTTCGAACTCCACGGACCATTCTGGCACCCGCGGCTCGCGTGCGTAGAACCCACTGGTGTCGTAGCCGAGAAGCCTCTGCATGGAGCGTCGAAGTCTCCGAGTGCGGTCAGCCGCATCAGCAACCGCCTTCTTCTCAACCCCAAGAAGGGCTACAAGGTCGCGGCAAGCTGCTTCACACGACTCCTCGAACCTGGCAGATGGCGGGCCATAGTTAGGTCCTGCCCCGTACTGACCGACCTTCACCCGCCTCTCCATCTCCTGAAGTTCCCTATCGACCAGGTCACAGTGCTCCTGGAACGCCTCCTCTGCTTCCAACAGGAAATACGCCTCCTCGTTCCACAGCCACACCGCCAGCATTTGAGTCTCATCGGCAACTGCGATCTGCCTCCCCATCCATTTACGAAGTCGCGGATCGGAGTACCGGGGAGGCAGCACGGGAAGAGAGAGATCAATTTGCACTCGCGGATGCTACACAAGAAAGACTCGCCTTGCCTGCCTCCGCTCACGGCTGGATGGCCAGTGCCGCTCTCGGGAACTCGTGGCTGCCTTCGTGGCACCGGACAGACAGGTCCAAAAGTCATCCAGCAATTGATCTTGCAGCGCGCGGAGACGCGTTGGCCGACGCATCGTCAAGGTTCTTATTGGGTAGCCGGTGCAGGCGCCCTGCAACCACGAAAATCTGAAGGTGCTTGGCCACCAACCATTCCCCGAGCGGCCACTCCCGTGCCTTCCCGAGCGACGGCTCCTGAAGGGCCGCACCAGACGCACTTCCCTCGGCCTGCCTGGCAAATTGGGCACCGCCGGCGATTCACGCCGATCCATCAACCTACCGCCTCGAACTGACGCAGCGGCCTTTCCTCCGCGAGAAGTTGGCATAGCGCTGGTTTGCAGGTGTCGTGCAGCGAGAAGGCTGTCACGGTCCCCTGCTGCATATCGTGAGAGGTGCTGTTTGAAGCCGTCACGCGGCGAGTCACGGTCCAAGAAGCCCGCGAGCCGGCCTGGTGAGGACATGCTCCGTGCTGTCCTTGCGAAGGCACCCACCGAACAGCGGAAGCTCGCTGATGGCCGAGATACGAAGGCCGTTCTCCTCGGCATGGTCCATGAGTGGGGCGAGATCCGCGGTGGCAAGGTCTGGTGCGAAGTCATTGGCAGCCGGTGGGCTCACTTGTCCGATGACTCATGGGTCATCGGCGACTATCGTCCACTCGGCCTGAGTGCGGACATGTGCGCGGTCAGCGATCACGCGGTGGCACGAACCTTGGCTTCCGGCTACCAGACAATGATCTCTAGCAGCGTGCCCCCGGTGTCCTACTGGAGTGTCATCACCACGCTGGAGGACGTCATACCCGTCATGCTCGCTGTCCTTGACCGCGAACTGACCGGAGCAATCGCGTGCCTCGATTGGTACCTCCAGACAACATGCTCCCCCAGGCTCTGCCCACATCACCCAGACGGCGACGGCCCCCCGATCTGCGGCTCGACCGCCTGTGCAGACGCTGCACCCGACAGCCCTTGTGACTGTGTCTGCGGGGGCGAGAATCACGGCATCGGCAGGGGTGCACTCCGTACTGCACGCCCCGGAGCACCCGACTGGTCCTCCGTGCCGGCACCGTTGTGGCAGCCGGGCTTCGGCACCGTAGAGGTAGATCCGACACACCGCCGGATTGCTGGACGTAGTCCGTTCAGCCGGCATGGCACTCGTGTACGTGCCCCCTCAGTCGCGTGGACCGGCACGGTAGAAGGTGCACCAGCAGCCCGAAACTGAGCACCACCTGGTCTCAGTTTTGGTCTCATTCACCCCCGTCCAGCCGGGTTCAGCCGCCGCCCAGCGGTTCGCTCCGTCGCAGTTCAGGACGGGTGAACCTCGGCGGACGGCGTTCGGGAGAATTGGAAAGCGTGTTGGGGGCAACCCCTCACGAGTTCGAATCTCGTATCTTCCGCCTCTGCCAGCCATGGCAGCACGAAGGCCCCGACCGCCCAGCGGTCGGGGCCTTCGGCGTCTCCGGGGCACCGTGGGCCCGAGGCCGTTCGGGTCTCACCCGTCCACCTGCCACAGGCAAGGCGTCATCCCACCGCTGGCGGAGCGGGTCGATCCCGGACGCGGATGTCGACCGCCCACGCGTTGGCCTGGTGGATCCGGTCCACGCGGCCGCCATCGGTGGCTTCCGCCGGGCTCCACGCGCCACCGATCGGTTCGCCGGCCTGAACCCGGCGGCTGCCACGGTGGTCACGGAGGCGCACGTCGGCCACGCCGACCAGGGCCGGTCGAGGTCGCCCGAGCGACAAGAGCGCCCGGAGCGGACGCTCACCGAAGCCGGCGCGGCCCGGCGTCGCGAGCCCACCCGGTGGCGAGCCACGGCGAGACTCAGTCCGACGCCTCCGAATTCGACTCCGCGGCGGTGGCGGCTCCGGAACCCGGTCCGCCCTCCTCCGGGTGTTGCGGACATGCTCAACGCGCCCATAACGTGAGTGACCGTTGATCCATTCACGTGGAGAGGCTCGCCTTGATGATCCGTCATGTCAGAACTGCGGCGCGAGCGATAGTCGCAGCCGGCCTGCTCATCACCGGCACGCTCGTCGGCGCATCGCCGGCGGCGGCAGCTGCGGCACCGACGACCCTGAGCGCGTCCGAGTACACCCTCACCGCGAACTACCACCAGTTCGACACGCTCAACTCGGCCCTCGTCACGGCGCTGGGGACGTCTGCCGTGCACACGGTGATGGAGAACGCGAACCACGACCGGCAGGCGCTCCCCGCGTCCTTCTCCGTCGGCGGCCTGTCCACCGGCTTCCGGTTCGACGACGGCGACAACTCCGACTGCCAGAGCTTCCCGCAGGGCATCACGACGAGCCGGGACGCCGTGGGGACCGCGGACAGCGGCAACTACGACGGCCATCAGCTCGTGCTGGTGAGCTGGTACACCAAGGACGGCTGCGGCGGCGCCCAGCAGCGCAGTCGGATCACCCTGGTCGACTGGGACGCCACCTACCCCAACACCTACCGCAAGATCCTCCTGGTGGAGCCGACCGGCACCGCGGCGGCGCCGGACTTCAAGGACATCCCGATCCACGCCGGCGGCGTCTCGTGGAACGGCGACTACCTCTACGTCGCCGACACCGGGCGCGGCATGCGCGTCTTCGACATGCGCAAGATTCTCAATACCGACTCCGGTGGCACCGCCGACCAGATCGGCCGCCAGTCCGAGACCGTCTACTACGCCCACAACTACGCCTACGTGCTGCCTCAGATCGGTACGGTCACGTCGCAGACGACCTCCGGCACCAACCTGGTGTGGTCGTCGGTCTCCCTCGACCGGGTCAGCAAGTCGGTCGTGATGACGGAGTACACCTGCCAGTCGGGCTGCACCGACTACCCCAACCGCCCGCCCAGGGCCGTCCGCTTCCCGTTCGCGTCCGGGGCGACGACGTTCGCCGCGACGACGACCGCCAGTCAGGCCCTCCAATTGCCCTGGTACAACCTCAACGGCGTGGCTTCCCACAACGGCCGGTGGTGGTTCAACTCCTCGGGGCAGAAGAAGCTCTACTACTGGACTCCGGCCGCGGGCCCCTCCACCTTCGCCTGGGTGGGCGGCGGCGAGAGCCTCTCCTACTGGGAGGACACCACCAACCCCGACCTGCTGTGGTCGCTGCAGGAGACCACGGGCGGACGCAACGTCTTCGCGGTCACCCAGGCCACCTACGGCGGCGGCTGAGCACAGGACCTGTGTCCGCGCACGCGACCACCGCGGCCCGCAGGGTCGACCCTCCCGCCCGTGTCCTCCCGCGCTTGCGCCCAGGACCCAGCAAGCCGCGTGGTCCCGGTTCTGCTCTCGTTCAGCACCAGGAGACGTGCGCGGACTGCGGTGGACTTACCTGGAGAGATTGGGAAGGCGTGTTGGGGGCAACCCCTCACGAGTTCGAATCTCGTATCCTCCGCCGGCAGAAGTCCCGGACCGCTCAGCGGTCCGGGACTTCGTCGTTCATCGTGTCCTCTGCGAGGGGGGACGAAGGGCCCCGACCGCTGTGCGGTCGGGCGCCTCGTCATGTCGCGGTTACCGTCGTCCACCGGCGGACCGGCCCGGGAATTGACCCATGGAATGGGTGGTGGAGTGCACCATATGAGCGGTCTCTGGGGACCCTAGATTCATTGGTGTGAGCAGCACGAGGCGCCCGGAGGTGTGGGTGGCGGCCGTGCTGTCGTTCTTCCGGCCCCCTACTCGAAAGCAGGCTTCGCCATGCCTTCGTCCAGTCCCGCGCCCACGTCCGCGCGTCTCGGTCTCACGCTGGCGCTGCTCGCGTTCGCCCAGCTGATCATCTCGATCGACTACAACATCGTCTACGTCGCCCTGCCGGACATCGGCTCCTCGCTCGGCTTCTCTCCGCAGAGCCTGCAGTGGGTGGTCAGCGGATACGCCGTCGCGTTCGGCGGGTTCCTGCTGCTCGGCGGGCGGGCGAGCGACCTGTTCGGGCCGCGCCGGATGTTCGCGCTCGGGCTCGCGCTGTACGCCGGGGCCTCCCTGCTCGGCGGGCTCGCGACCGGGCCCGGCCTGCTCGTCGCCACGCGGGCGGTCCAGGGGGCCGGGGGCGCGTTCCTCTTCCCCGCCACGCTCACCCTGGTGTCCACGAGCTTCGCCGAAGGCAGGGACCGCAACCGGGCGTTCGCCGTCTGGGGCACCGCCGGCGGCAGCGGGATGATCCTCGGGTCGCTGCTCGGGGGCGTCCTGACGGAGTCGTTCGGCTGGGCCTCGGTGTTCTTCGTCAACGTCCCGCTGGCGGGCGCCGCCGCGCTGCTGGCCTTCGTGCTGATCGCTCCCGACCTGCCCCGGGCCGCCGGCCGCTCGTTCGACCTGGCCGGTGCGGCCGCCTCGACCGTCGGCAGTACCGCCCTGGTCTTCGCGCTCGTCCAGGGCCCGGAGGCCGGCTGGACCTCCGCGCTCGTGCTGACCGCCACGGCGGTGGGCGCCGCCCTGGTCGCGACCTTCGTCGCGATCGAGCGCCGCAGTGCCGATCCGCTGCTGCCGCTGCGCCTGTTCGGCAACCGGAACCTGGCGACCGGCACCCTGGTGACCTTCCTCTACATGGCGACCTTCGGCACCCTGCTGTACTTCCTCACGGTGTACTTCCAGACCGTGCACGGCTACGACGCGCTGAGCACAGGCCTCGCCTTCCTCGTCCCGATGGCCTCCATCGCCGTGGGGTCGCAGACCGCCGGGCGGCTGGCGACCCGGTTCGGCATCCGTCCCGTCCTCGTCGCGGCCCTGCTCCTCGGCGGTGGGGGTGCCGTGCTCGTCGGGGCCACCATGTCCACCGGCGGCTCGTACGGGACACTCGTCCCCGGGCTGGTCGTTCTGGGCCTCGGCCAGGGTGCCGGGTACACCCTGATGTTCGGCGCTGCCGCGCTCGGGGTCCCGGCGCGGGAGCAGGGCATCGCCTCGGGTGTCGCCTCCACGAGCCAGCAGGTCGGCGGGGCGGTCGGCCTCGCGCTCCTGGTGGCCGTCGCCAACTCCCCCGTCGCGGAGGGACTTTCGGGCGACGCGCTGCGCGCCGCAAGTGCCGACGGGCTGCGTACCGCGGTGTACCTGGCCGCGGCCGGGATCGCGCTCACCGCGCTCGTGGCGCTGCGGTTGGAGAAGCCGGCGACGGCACCGCAGGCAACCGGGGCAGCGGCCGCCGGCCCGGCCCCCGTCGTGCACGTCTGACATCCACAGGAGCAGCACCTCCGCACCTCTGACGGACATCCCGGTACTTCGCGCGGTGCCGCCCTCCCGGAGCGGCACCGCGCGTTTCCGCCCTCCGGCCAGGCACGCCGGACGAGCCCGGCGCTCCGGTCGCACCGGGCGCCGCAGTGGCCCGGATCACAGGCCCGCTTGCCGGGTGGGCGAAATGGAGGGACCCGCGCAGTGGTTGACACCTGAACATCGCACCCGCCGTCCGACCACGAGGGAACCCCATGACCAGCACCGCGTCCTCCGCCTCCCGTGCGGCCGAGCTGCTCGCGCGGCCCGTCGAGCTGAACGGGCTGACCGTCCCCAACCGCATCGTGATGGCGCCGATGACGCGCCAGTTCTCGCCGGGCGGCGTACCCGGCGAGGACGTACGGGCGTACTACGCCCGGCGGGCCGCCGCCGGGGTGGGGCTGATCCTCACCGAGGGGACGTACATCGGCCACGAGTCGGCCGGGCAGAGCGACCGGGTGCCCCGCTTCCACGGGGAGGAGCAGCTGGCGGGGTGGGCCGAGGTCGCCGCGGCCGTGCACGCGGCGGGCGGCACGATCATGCCGCAGCTGTGGCACATCGGCATGGTGCGCAAGCAGGGCGAGCCGCCGTTCGCCGACGCCCCCGCCATGGGCCCCTCCGGCCTTCGGATCGACGGTACCGAGGGCACCGGCAGGGCGATGACCAGGAGCGACCTGGACGACGTCATCGGCGCCTTCGCCGAGGCCGCCGCGGCCGCCGAGCGGATCGGCTTCGACGGCATCGAGCTGCACGGCGCCCACGGCTACCTGCTCGACCAGTTCCTCTGGGCGGGGACGAACCGGCGGACGGACGCCTACGGCGGCGACCCGGTCGCCCGGACGAAGTTCGCGGCCGAGATCGTGGCCGCCGTCCGGGAGGTGGTGTCGCCGGAGTTCCCGGTGGTCTTCCGCTACTCGCAGTGGAAGCAGGAGGCCTACGAGGCCAGGCTCGCGGAGAGCCCGGAGGAGCTGGCGGACATCCTGACCCCGCTCGCCGAGGCCGGCGTCGACGTCTTCCACGCCTCCACCCGCCGCTACTGGCGGCCGGAGTTCGAGGGCTCGGACCTGAACCTGGCGGGCTGGACCAGGAAGCTCACCGGGCGGCCCGCGATCACCGTCGGCTCGGTCGGTCTCGACGGCGACGTCATCCGCAGCTTCGCGGGTGAGGGTGCCACCGTGCAGGGCATCGACAACCTCCTCGACCGTCTGGAGCGCGACGAGTTCGACCTGGTCGCCGTCGGCCGGGCGCTGCTCCAGGACCCGCAGTGGGCGGCGAAGGTCCTCGCCTGCCGCTTCGACGAGCTGAAGCCGTACGACGTGTCGGCCCTGGCGACGCTGAGCTGACGTCCAGTCATGTCCCGTGCCCACCGCCCGCCGACCGCCACCCGCCGCCCGCGCCACACCGGGCGGCGGGTGGCGGGCACGGCCGTGGCGGCCGCCGGCCTCACGCGGCGCGGGCGGTGCGCCGGTAACTGCCGGGCGGCTGCCCGTACTCGCGCTTGAAGGCCTTGGCGAAGGCGTACTCGGAGCCGTAGCCGGTCCGGGCGGCGACGGTGGTCAGCGGGGCCTCGGACTCGCGCAGCAGGGTCGCCGCCGTGGTCAGGCGCCAGCGGGTCAGATAGGCCATCGGCGGTTCGCCGACGAGCGTGCTGAAGCGGCGGGCGAAGGCCGCGCGCGAGAGTCCGGCCCGGTCGGCCAGCGACTCGACGGTCCACGGCGCCGCGGGGGCCTCGTGGATGGCGGTCAGCGCCGGGGCGACGGCGGAGTCGCCGAGCGCGGCGGCCCAGCCGGCGGCCGCCGCGGGGGGCTGGTCCTCGAACCAGGCGCGCAGGATGTAGAGGAGCAGCGAGTCGATCAGGGCGGGGACGATCCCGGCCGAACCGATCCGCGGCTTCTCCAGCTCGGTGCCGAGGAGTTGGACCGCCGCGCTGAGCTCGGGGTGGCGGCCGTGCCGGGTGGGCAGGTGGATGACCGCCGGCAGCTGGCGGACCAGCGGGTGCGGACGCCCCTGGTCGAGGTGGTAGTTGCCGCACAGCAGGCTGGTGCGGGGGCCGTCGCCGCCCAGGGTGACCATGCCGATCGGTGAACCCGGCCGGTACTGGTCGGGCCGCTCGGTCTCGGCCGGGGTGGCGGGGTGGTCGGCGAGGATGTGGCCGCGGCCGTCGCGCAGGAAGACCACGTCGCCGGGGCTGAGCGCGATCGGCTCCGCGCCGGGCGCGTCCTCCAGCGGGACCAGCCAGCACGTCCCGTACAGCACCACGTGGAACCCGGCCCCGGCGACCGGGGGGAGGCGCAGGCCCCAGGGGGCGCGGCCCTCGGTGCGTACGGACGTGGGCTGCCCCGTCCGCATCGAGCTCAGCGCCTCGGTCAGGATGTCCAACGCCTTCCCCCCGCTTCCCCGTTCGTCCGACGTGTCCGGCCCATCCGGCCCATCCCGAATATCCGGCACGTCCGGCCCTCCACTGTAGGACCGCGCTCAGGCGACGGTGAGGACGACCTTGCCCTGCACCCGGCCGGACCCGACCAGCTCGTGGGCCTTGGCGGCCTCGTCGAGCGGAAAGGTCTCGCTGACGTGCGGGCGGACGCGGCCCGCGTCGACGAGTGCGGCGATGGCCTCCAGCGAGGCGTAGTCGGGCTCGACCGAGATGCCCGCGAAGTGCCGGCCGGCGGCCTCGATCCGGGCGGCGAGCTCCTGGTTCCAGTGCTCCATGATGCTGACCAGGGTGCCGCCGGGGCGCAGGACGGCCAGGGCGCGGTCGCCCTCGGAGGAGGAGTCGAAGACGACGTCGACGTCGCGGACCGCCTCGGTGTAGTCGGTGGTCCGGTAGTCGATCACCTCGTCGGCGCCCAGGCCGCGAACGAACGCGTGCTTGGCCTCGCTCGCCAGGGCGATCACATGGGCTCCCCGGGCCTTGGCGATCTGCACGGCGAAGTGACCGACGCCACCGGCCGCGCGGTGGATCAGCACCCGCCGGCCCTCGGTCACCCCGGCCGCGTCGACCAGGCCCTGCCAGGCGGTCAGGGCGGCGAGCGGGAGGGCGGCGGCGTGCACGTGGTCGATCGTGGCGGGCTTGCGGGCCACCTGACGCGAGGGGACGGCGATGTACTCGGCGTACCCGGTGGCGGCGCGGGGGAAGAACGGCATGCCGTACACCTCGTCGCCCGCCTTGAACCGGGCGCCCGGGCCGGCCTCCTCGACGACGCCCGAGATGTCCCAGCCGACACCGAACGGCGGCTCGCCCAGCAGCGGGTAGGCCCCCGACCGGACGGCTACGTCGACCGGGTTGACCCCGCTCGCGTGGACCCGGACGAGGACCTCGCCGCCGAGCGGGGCGGGGCGGTCGATCTCGACGGTCTCCAGGACCTCGGGGCCGCCGAAGGACTGCTGGGTGACTGCGCGCATGGGAGGACTGCCTTCCTGGCTCGCCCGGCCCTCGTGCGGACCGGTTCTCGTTGTCCCCAACCCTAGGAAGGTCCGACGAGCCGATGAATATCCTTCAGTCTTCGGAAGATGTCTCAGCGTCTCGCGCGGCGGGCGCTCCGCTCCCCGGCGCCCGGATCAGCCCGCGACTGGTGAGACCACAGCAATTGACCCGCCATCATGCTGCTGGAATGCACTGCTCCACCGGTCTTCCGAATCGCTAGATTCATGGTCATGACGAACGCCGCCGCAGCCGCGCCGACCACCACGCCCACCGCCGCCCCCCACACCCCCGGCACCCCCGCCGCCCGGTCTCCCCGGATCAACTTCGCCAAGGCCGCCCCGGCCGCCTTCAAGGCCCTGATCGGCTTCGACGCCGCCGCCCGCGAGGGCCTCGACCCGGCGCTCGTCGAGCTGGTCCAGATCCGCGCCTCGCAGCTCAACGGCTGCGCGTACTGCCTGCACCTGCACACCTCGGACGCCCGCAAGGCCGGCGAGACCGAGGAGCGGCTGCACCTGGTCGCCGTCTGGCGTGACGCCGCGCACTTCTTCACCGCGCAGGAGCAGGCCGCCCTCGCGCTGACCGAGGCCGTCACGCTGATCGGCCAGGCCGGCCTGCCCGACGACGTCTACGCCCGGGCCGCCGCGCAGTTCACCGAGGAGGAGCTGGCCCGGCTGCTGGCCCTGGTCCTCACCATCAACACCTGGAACCGGATCGCGCTCAGCACCGCCAAGGTCCCCGGTACCGACGAGCGGGCGGCGCACTGACCGCCCCGTCGCGGCGAGCCGCCGTCGACCCGAGGGCCCGGCCCCACCCCCGCCGGGGCCGGGCCCTCGGCCGCACCCGGCCCGTGACCGGGCGGAACGGGCGGCACCTGGCTCAGAGGTGCCCGAGGACGGAGCGGACGGCCTGCTCGACGGCCGCGCGCGACTCGTCCGTCGGGTCGACGGTGTCGAACCCGTGGTGGCCGTGCGGGACGTCGATCACCTGGAGGTCCGTGCCCCGTGCCTCGGCGGCGGCCACGAACTCCTCGACCGTCGCGGCGATCTCCGTGACCTCCAGGCCCACCCGGGTCAGGACGACGGGCAGCCGCCCGGCCCCGGCCAGCGCGTCCACCGGGCGGAACCGGCTGTCCACGCCCTGCCAGCCGGGCAGCGGCGCGAGGATCGGGTAGGTCACGGCGAGGCAGCGCAGCCAGGACGGGGGTGCGGAGAGCCAGTCCGCCGAGAGCGGGCCGCCGCCGGAGAAGAACCAGAGGGCGATGCGGTCGCCGTCGACGCGCGGGTCGGCGCGGAGCAGTTCGACGGCCTCGGCGACGTCCGCCGCGGCGAGCGGGTAGTCGGCGAGCGAGTGCAGGCGGTGGTCCAGGGTCGCGCCGATCACGCCCTGGCTCGCCGCGTACCGGCCGTAGCCGACGTAGGTCGTCCAGTCCCGTGGGGTGGGCCGCACGGTCTCGGGGACGGGGCCGCCGTGGACGAACAGCACCGCCGGACGCGGCGCGGCGGCCGTGTCGGCCGCACCGGCCGGGTTGGCACCGGCCGCACCGGCGCCGTCCGGGTCCGCCGGCAGGTAGAGGTCGACCCGGCCGATCCGCTCGCGGGTCTGCTCGGGCACGTCCAGCACGAACGGGCGCAGGTAGCCCGGCAGTTCCTGGGCGGGCGCCGCCGCCAGCCGGTGCCCCTCGCCGGCCGCGGCGCCGAGCAGGAGCTCGGCCAGCTCGTCCGGACGGGAGAGCATCGGCCAGTGGCCGGTGTCCAGGTCGAAGAGGCTCACCCGGGGGTCGGCGAGGGCCTTGAACTGCGGCATGCCCAGCGTCATCAGGCCCTCCAGCTTGGCGATGCTCATCCCGCTCTCCGTGCAGAAGATGCCGGAGGTCGGCACGGTGGCGAGGGCCCCCGAGAGCCTGAGCGGCTGGGTGAAGGTGGCGCTCGGCTGCGGCGAGGCGAGACCGGTCAGCCGGGCCAGCGCCTCCTCCGAGAGCCCGGCGGTGCTGCCCCAGCGCTGCCACCCGTCGGCGGCCGGCGGGTCGATCCACCTCCCGCCGTCCCGGTCCGCCGGGTCGAGCAGCCGCCGGCGGACCTCCTCGTCCGGGACCAGCTGAACGGCGGCGTCACCGTCCTGGGGCAGGCCGGCGTCCAGGTAGACGATCCGGGCGATCCGCTCCGGGCGCCGGTCGGCCGCGCCCAGCACGGGGTGGATGCCGTAGTCGTGGCCGACGATCACCAGCTCCGTCGCCTCCACCCCGTCGATCAGCCGCACGACGTCCTCGATGTGCGTCTCCAGCCCGGTGTCCGGACCGGCCGCCTCGCGGCGCTCCCCCAGCCCGGTGAGCGTCGCCGGGTACACCTCGGCCCCGGACTCCTCCAGCCTGGCGGCCACCTCGCGCCACATCTCTCCACCGGTGAAGGGCCCCGACACCAGCACGAACGCCGTCATGATCGTCTCCTTGCGCGGATCGTCCCCGCAGGCGGCCCGCCGGCCGCCCGCGCACACCGGTACGGTAGGAACTCCCCCTGAGGGAGGTTCAAGCCTTGCTGCCGTCAGACGTCATGTGGAGCATCGGCGAACTCGCGGAGCAGGCGAGCGTCACGGTCAAGACCGTCCGGTACTACTCGGACCGCGGCCTGCTGCCCGAAGCCGGCCGCAGCTCCGGCGGCCACCGCCGGTACGGCCCGGAGGCGCTCGACCGGCTCCGGCTGATCCGCTCCCTGCGCGCGCTCGACCTGCCCGTCCCGGAGGTCGGCCGGGCCCTGGAGGACGAGTCGGCACTGGAGGGCGCCGTCGCCCGGCAGTTGCGCGAGCTCGGGTCCCAGCTGGCCGCCCTGCGCTGGCGCGAGGCCGCCCTCCAGCTGCTCCAGGACTGCACCGCCGCCGAGCGCGCCGACCGGCTGCGTCTGATCGGCGCGGTGACCAGTCCGCCCGACACCACCGTGCTGGCCCGCTTCTGGCGCCGGGTGCTGCCCCCGCGGCTGCCCGCCCCGCTGCTCACGGCGGTCGTCGACGCGGCCGTCCCGCAGCTCCCCGACGATCCGACCCCGGCCCAGGTGCTGACCTTCGCCCGGCTGCACGCGCTCACCGCCCCCGGCCGGCTCAGCATCGACGTCTGCCGGCCCGACCTCCGCGAGCCCGACGAGGACTACCGGCCGGCGGTGCTCTACCAGGGCCTCGGCACGGCGTACGAGCTGGCGGCGGCGGAGATGGCGGACGGGGCGGGGCGGCCCGGCGAGGCGCTGGACTGCTTCGTCGCCGCGCACGCCGACTCGCGCGGGCTGCGCGACACCCCGGAGTTCCGCCGCCGGCTCGGGTACGTCCTCGACCAGACCGCCGACCCGGTGATCGGCCGCTACTGGCAGCTCGCCGCGGAGCTCGCCACCCCGGCCGGCGGCCCGCCCGCCGTCACGGCCGGCTCCGCCCACGAATGGCTCCGCGCCGGGCTCGGCACCACCCCGCCGGGCACCACCGCGCCGGGCGCCTTCACCCCGGACGTCCGACGCCCCGAAGCCGCCTGAGCGCCCGCCGCCCTCGCAGCCCCCGCTTCCGGCGCAGCCCTCAGGGCCGAGGCCCTCAGCCCATCGTCTTCGCCCCGTCCAGCGACTCCCGGATGATGTCCGCGTGCCCGGCGTGCTGCGCGGTCTCCGCGATGATGTGCAGCAGCACCCGGCGCACCGACCAGCCGGCGCCCGGCTCGAACCACGGCGCCTCCGGCAGCGGGTGGACGAGGTCCAGATCGGGCAGCGTCGAGACCAGCTCGTCCGTCTCGCGCGCCACCCGTTCGTACGCGGCGAGCAGGCCCGCCAGCGTCTCGCCGTCCGTCATCCGGAACTGGCCCTCCCAGTCGATCGAGCCCCGTTCCATCGCCTCCGCACCGCCGACCGCGAACCGCGACCAGCGTTCCTCGACGCCCATGACGTGCTTGATCAGACCGCCCAGGCACAGCTCGCTCGCCGTGGTGCGCCGGGCGGCCTGCTCGTCGTCGAGGTCACGCACGGTGTACCGGAGGAAGCCGCGGTGCTTGTCCAGCGTCTGGAGCAGGTCGGCACGCTCGCCGCCCGCCGGTGCGCCGGCAGCCATCAGGCGTCCGCCATGGTCGGCATGGGCCCGGAGGTCGTGCCCAGGTCGATGACGCCGAAGGCCGCGCCCTGCGGGTCACCGACGGCGGCGAACCGGCCGAACGGGCTGTCCATCGGCCCGAAGAACAGCTGTCCGCCGTGCTCGGTCACCTTGGCGATGGCGGCGTCGCAGTCGTCCACCGAGAAGTAGACGCTCACGTACGAGGGCGCCTCGGGGGGCATGTCGTCCGGTCCGACCTTCATCCGGCCGAGCGCGGGCCGGTCGGCGACCTGGAAGATCTTGTAGTCGACCTGGTCGGTGTCCATCCGCTTGGTGCTGTAGGGGAAGACCGCGGGGAAGAAGGAGTCGGCCTTGCCCGGCTCACGCGTGAGCACCTCGGCCCAGGTGTACGAACCCGGCTCGTTCTGCTTCTCGAAGCCCTCGTGGCTGCCGGCCTGCCAGACGCCGAAGGTGACGCCGCCCGGGTCCTTGGCGATCGCCATCGAACCGAAGTCGCCGACCTGCATCGGCCCCATCAGCACCTCGCCGCCCGCGGCGCGGATCTTCTCGACGGTCGCGGCGGTGTCCGGCGAGGCGAGGTACAGGCACCAGGCCGACGGCACGTCGTCCCCGGGCATCGGCGGGACGACGGCGGCCACCGCCTTGCCGTCCGAGTACGCCGTCGTGTAGTTGCCGAACTCCGACGCGCTCTCGCCGAAGGTCCAGCCCAGCACCGCCCCGTAGAAGGCCTTGGCGCCGTCCAGATTCTTGAACATGGCGTCGGCCCAACAGGGTGTGCCCTCAGGTAGCACGGTCATGATCCTGCCCTCCATGTAACGGTTTGTCCCGATTCGTCACAGTAGCCAGTCCCCCGTCGGACCGCGCCCCGAGTACCCGCACCGCGCTGCCCGTGCCCTCCGCACCCGCCCTCCCCGACCCCTGCCCTTCCCGGCATCCCCGGCATCCCCGGCATCCCCGGCCGGACACGGCGACGGCCCGCCGGAGCACCCCGGCGGGCCGTCGCGAGAACCGGTCACCGCTACACGTCGGCCGCACCCGCCGGAAGGGCCGCCGGAAGGGCCGCCGCGAAGGCGAACCGCGACGCCGCCGTCCCCAGTCCGGGCGCGCCGAACGGGAGCGCGCCCCCGGCACCGACCGGGGCGCCCTCCGGCACGGCCGTGGCCGGGGCACCCACGCCGTCGGCCGGCACCTCCGCCGCCGGCGCCGCGTCCGCCTTCGGCACCTCATGGGCCGCCGGCCCGGCCGGGAGCCCGGCCGCCCTGCCATCCGCCCCCGACCCGCGCCCGAAGTGCCGCCGAAGGTCCGCCTCGCCGTACCGGTGGCAGTCCCGGTGCCAGACGTGG
This sequence comes from Kitasatospora sp. NPDC022856, assembly GCF_055561235.1. Taxonomy (NCBI): domain Bacteria; kingdom Bacillati; phylum Actinomycetota; class Actinomycetes; order Kitasatosporales; family Streptomycetaceae; genus Kitasatospora; species Kitasatospora sp. NPDC022856. The sequence goes on from NZ_JBVHHE010000031.1 coordinate 81,311, forward strand.
ATGCCCGCGAGCCAGTTCTCCAGCTCCTTGACGTACCCGTCCAGCAGCTCCCGGGCCTCCGGCTCCAGCCCGAAGTCGTCGTACAGCACCGGGAACTCGTTCTGCGCCACGTGCTCGAACTGCCGCAGCCGCGAGTGCATCAGGTCGTCGACGATGCCGACGGCCGAGGGGTAGTCGCAGTTGAAGAAGTTCTGCACCACCAGGACGGCGTTGTGCACCTCGCCCTCGTACTCGACCTCCTTCTGGTACGAGAAGAGGTCGTTCATCATGCACGCGTAGTCGGCGGCCGCGCTCTCCAGCGAGCGCATCGGCCCGCTCTCGTAGATCTCCGGCGGGACGGCCTGGCCGTGCGCCAGCCGGCACAGGCTCATGGTGAGGTCGGAGCCGAAGGTCTTCCGGCGCATCTCGATGTAGTCCACCGGGTCGGGGATCCGGTGCTGCGCCTGGTTGTTGAGCTCCCAGACCCAGCTCAGGGTCATGTCCTCGATCGCGGCGCGGAACTTCCGCCGGGCGTCCGGCGTCATCGGGGCGCTGGTCCGCTCCCAGAGGTCGGCCAGGCCCCGCTCCAGGGCGTTGACCGGCACCGGCGCCGGGCTGTCGTCGACGGGCATGAACGTCGAGAAGCGCTCGGTGAGCAGCTTGGCGCCGACCAGGTCGCGGGTCCGCCCGTAGACCACCGGGTAGTAGTCGTCGCCGTAGGTCCCCCACGTCAACCACGCCGAGGTGAGGTCGAGTTGCTCGGGGGTGGCGTCCGGGTGGATGCCGGCCGAGCAGAGCGGGAAGTCGTAGTCGGCGAGCTTCTCGGCCGTCCAGATGCCCGAGCCCGGTACGCCCGGCTGCGCCTCCAGCATGCCCATCCGGGCGGCCCACGCCACGGTGTTGAGCCGGGAGGCGTCAAGGTGCGGGCTGAGTTCGACGGTGTACGGGAGCCTGAACTCCGGCAGCCTGGAGGCCCCGACCCGCTGGAACGGCACATGGCCGTGCGAGCGCGCCCGCCGCACCGCCGGGTCGACGCCACCGGGCGAACCGGGCGTCCCGTTCAGCGTGTTCACCCCACTCAGCGAGCCCAACTCACCCAAGCCGCCGGGAAGTCCGCGCCCCGACCCGGCCCGCAGCACGTCCAGCGCCGACGTCCCGACCCCGCCGATGGCGTACTGGTCCCACCAACGGGCCGGCGCGGCGGACGCGCCGCCGCCGTTCATGTACCGGCTGGACCGCATGTGCCACTCGTGGCCGCCCGACTGCCAGTCCTGCAGGCCCTTGACGTACGCCATCACCCGCGCGACGCCCGCCGGGTCCAGCCCGGTCTCGGTGAACAGCCAGGGCAGCTCGGTGAACACGGTGTTCTCGAACTGCTGGAGCCGCGAGGTGAGCAGGTCGTTGACGGCGTCCGCGGCCTCCTGCGTCGTGCAGCCCAGGAAGGTCTCCAGCACGAGGATGCCATTGCTCAGCTCGCCCTCGTCCTCGACCTCCCGCTGGTAGGAGAAGATGTCGTTGCGCAGGTGGACGCCGTCCGAGAAGGCGTCCATCAGCACCCGCAGCGGCCGCGAACCCGAAACCTCCTTCGGCACTTCGGCGTTGGCGGCGTACTCGATCAGACCGGCCGACCAGGGCGCGCCGCCGACCTTGCGGCGCATCTCGATGTACTCGACCGGGTTGGCGATCCGGCCAGCGTTGATGTTGGCGAGTTCCCAGAGCGACTCGTTGAGCAGGTTCCGGGTGCTCTCGGCGAACCGGATCCGCCAGTCCTCCCCCATCGAGGGCACCGTGCGCCGCCACAGATCGGCCAGGCCCGCCTCGACCGGGTTGGTGGGCTCGGGCATCGGGGTCGACGGGTCGGCCGGCATGAACAGCGGCAGCCGGTCCAGATAGGCCTTGCCGCCCTCGCGGTCGTTGCTGCGCTTGAAGATCTCCAGGAAGTGGTCGTCGAAGAAGAAGACCCACACGTACCAGTCGGTGACCAGCGACAACGCCTCGGCAGAGGCGTCCGGGTGGGTGTACGCGCAGAGCAGGCCGTAGTCGTGCGCCTCCAGATCGGCCTGGTCCCAGATGCCCGACCCCTCCAGCATCCCCATCTCCCGGGCCCACGCGGTGGAGTGGGCCCGGGCGCCTTCGAGATGGGGGTTCAGGCGCGCCGGGTGCGGCACGTAGAAGGAGGGCAGTTCGAACGGCTGAGTCACCGGGCGAGCCTTTCTGGACGCGTCGAGGAGGCCGACCGGCCCGGCGGAGCGGAGCCGGTCGGTCCGCTGCCCCACGACCCGGTCGGCTCAGCATTACCCCTCGCCGACGATCTCCACCGGACAACCGCAACAGTCGTATGAGATAACCCATTTCCCCCGAACACCCGCCCGATAGAACGCACGCTTCTCGTTCACCTGTGCGGACGGAACAACCCGGCGCCCATCCTCGGGGGCGAGCCGTTCTGCGGAAAAGGATGTTGACGGCGGGTCACCGATCCGGACGGATTACCCGGGCCATTCCGACCGCGCGACGATACGCCAACGAACTACCCAGGCGGGCCAAGGGCGGCCAACTCAAGCAATCCGTTCCGACGGGCGTGTTGACCCGCTCCCCTCATCGCCCGTCCACCAGACTGGGCGACGATCCGAGTCTCCACGATCCGAGGAGGGCCTGCCCATGAACGTCACCGTCCGGCTCGCGCAGCAGCCCGAGGCCGACGACCTGCTCGGGCGCAGCGCGCTCGCCGCGCTCGTCGGGATGCTTCTCGACCAGCAGGTGCCCATGGAGTGGGCGTTCACCGGCCCGCTCACCATCGCGCAGCGTCTGGGCCGGGACGACCTGGACGCGCACGAGATCGCCGTCCACAACCCCGAGGCGTTCGTCGCCCTGCTCTCCGAGAAGCCGGCCGTGCACCGCTACCCGGCCGCGATGGCCAAGCGGGTACAGCAGCTCTGCCAGTTCGTGGTGGCGCAGTACGACGGCGACGCGGCGGCGCTCTGGCGCGACGTCGCGACCGGCCGGGAGCTGCTCAGCCGCCTCAACGCCCTTCCCGGCTTCGGGAAGCAGAAGTCGCAGATCTTCCTCGCGCTGCTCGGCAAGCAGTACGGCGTGCGGCCCGAGGGCTGGCGCGAGGCGGCGGGCCTGTACGGCGAGGAGGGGGCCTACCGGTCGGTCGCGGACATCACCGGCCCGGAGTCGCTGGAAAAGGTGCGCGCCCACAAGCAGGAGGTGAAGCGCGCCGCCAAGGAGGCCAAGACCGCCAAGGTCTGATGACCGATCACTCCTGCTGCCCGGCACTCCCGAGGAGTGCCGGGCAGCGGCGCGTGGCGCCCGGCCCGGCGCCCGCCCCGAAAACGGGTTGCCCGCCCAGCCCCGCCGGGTGAGGCTCGACGGATGACCGACACCGACAGCCAGGACAGCCCCGGCGTGCGTTCCCTCTTCTCCGGCGACGGCCGGCTGACCACGATCCCCCGCAAGGCGGCCCGCCGCGAGCAGCTGCTCGCCCACCTCGCCGGCACCCTCTTCGAACCGGGCCGCTGCTACAGCGAGCGCGAGGTCAACGAGACGCTGCGGGCGGTGCACGACGACTACCCGGCCCTGCGCCGCTTCCTGGTCGAGGCCGGCCACCTGGCGCGTCCCCAGGACGGCAGCAGCTACCGCCGCGCCGCCTAATGGGAGCTATGGAACCGGGGAATGCTCAGTTCCATAGCCGCCAGCAGGTGAGCACTATCGGCGCCGGAACCGTTCGAGTTCTGGGTTC